>JASFPJ010000026.1:0-17930 GCA_050116035.1 Candidatus Aminicenantota bacterium
GAGGAGTTTCTTTTTCGATTCGTAATAATCGTCGAACGAAGGATGCCAGTCGAGGTGGTCGGGAGAAACGTTGAGGAAGACAGATACCGCGGCTCTGAACTGTTCGATGTACTTCAGCTGGAAGCTGGAGACTTCTGTGACATAGACATGGCTGTCCAGGCTGTTTTCCACAAAGTTTATTAAAGGCGTTCCGATGTTCCCCGCGAGAAATGCCTGATGGCCTCCTTCTTTCAGGATTTTGTGGGCCATAGTGGCGGTGGTGGATTTTCCGTTGGTGCCGGTGATGCCCACAATTTTTCCTTTCAAGAATAAATAGGCCAGCTCGATTTCCGAGAGAATCTTGACTCCTTTTTTCGCTGCCGCATCGAGCTCTGGAATCCAGGGGGGAACCCCTGGGCTGGGCACGATCAAATCAGACCCTGTGAAGGACTCTGTGTTGTGCTCTCCTGTTTCGATGGCAATGCCCATTTTCTCCCAGTCAGTTATGGCTGGACCGAGTTCTTCCCTCGTTTTTTTCTCACTGAGCTTCACTTTAGCTCCGTGCTGAAGGAGGAAATTGCAGAGTGCTTCCCCTGTTCTTCCGAAGCCGACGATCAGCACTTTTTTATCCTCCAGGTCCATCTTACCTCAGCTTCAAGGTAGCCAGACTGAAAAGGGCAAAAACGATGCCCATGATCCAGAACCGTATGACGATCTTCTCTTCAGACCATCCGACGAGCTCGAAGTGATGATGAAGAGGAGCCATTTTCAGGATCCTCTTGCCTCCTGTCATCCGGAAATAGACGATTTGCAGGAGGACGGAAAGCGCCTCCAAAATGAACACTCCGGCGACCATGAAGAGAAGGAATTCTTGCTTTATGAGAATGGAGATAACGCCGATGGTGGCTCCTAACGAAAGAGCGCCCACATCGCCCATGAAGATCTGAGCCGGGTGGCTGTTATACCAGAGAAAGCCCAGACAGGCTCCGGCCATAGCTCCGACAAACACGGTGAGCTCTGCGGCCTGAGGGACATAAGTTATATTCAAATACTCTGCCAGGTCGATGCGGCTTATGACATAGCAGAGAGCCGTGAAGGCCCCGGCGCTGATCAAGGTCAGACCTGTGGCCAGGCCGTCAAGCCCATCGGCAAGATTGACAGAGTTTGAAGACCCCACCAGTATGAGCATGATCCAGGGGAGATAGAACCAGCCCAGGTAAGGAACCCATTCCTTGAAAAACGGGAATTGCAGTTGGAGGCCGAACTCTTCGGTCAGTCCCAGAAAAATAAAATACAAGCCGATGATTCCAGCTAAGGCAATCTGAGAAAACAGCTTGTGGCGGATGATGAGACCTCTGGGTTTTTTCCTTATGATTTTCAGGAAATCATCCCAGAATCCAAGCAGGCCGAAAAGGATCATGGTGGCCATTGCCAGGCGGACATAGGAATTACCCAGGTTGCCCCAGAGAATCGAGGAGATTATGGTGGCGCCGATGATCAGGATTCCTCCCATCGAAGGAGTTCCCTTTTTTTCAAAGTGAGATTCTGGAACCTCAGAATAGATTTCTTCTCCGAGCTGGTATTTTTTCAGCATTCGGATCAACCAGGGCCCCAGGATCAGGCTCAGCAGGAAAGCTGTAATCCCTGCTAAAGCTGTCCTGACTGTGAAGTAGCTGAACACGTTGAAGAAGAAAAAGTATTCTCTCAGTGGAACCAGAAGATAGTACAGCACTTTTTCCCTCTATTCCTCTTTGAGTTGTTCGATGACTTTTTCCATCATCATCCCTCTTGATCCCTTGACCAGGATAAGGTCGCCTTCCTGGATGAGAGACCGGATTTTCTCAGCCGCAGCTGTAGAATTTTCGAAGTGGAAGGCCTGTTCTTTTTTCATCCCCGCTGAAAGGGCACCTTCCACCATGTGAAGACTGAGCGGACCTGCGGCTACCAGAATGTTCCAGCCGGATTGAGCGACCTGTTTTCCCGCCTCGGTGTGGAATTCTACTTCCCTCTCTCCGAGCTCCAGCATGTCACCCAACACAGCCATTCTTCTTTTTGCCGGAAGCTCCACCAGGCCTTTCAAGGCCGATTCAAGAGCGGCCGGATTCGAGTTATACGAATCGTCGATGAGATGTATGTTCTGGCGCAGGCGGAGGAGAACGCCTCTCATGGGAAGCGGCTTCAGAGCCTTCGCTCCTGTCAACAGTGAATCAAGCGGTACGGATAATGCATAGCCCACTGCCGCCGACGCCAAGAAGTTGTACAGGGCGCTTTCATAGTAGAAAGGAAAGCAGACTTCTTCCTGTTTTTTTCCGTATATAAGCTCAAAGACTATCCCATCCCATCCGTTCTTCCGAACATTCTGAGCGCGCACATCACAATCTTCTGAAATCCCGAAGAGAAGTGTGTTGCCTTTCCAGTCTTTGGCGATTTTCCTGACAAATGGGTCGTCTCCGTTGAGGACAGCCATCCCGTCATTTTTGGCGCCGTCGAGTATTTCTTTTTTAGCCAGGGCAATCTCTTCGATGTTTTTAAAAAATTGAAGGTGAACGGGATTGATGTTTGTGATGACGGCGATATCCGGGGGAGCTATCCGGGTGAGAGACCGTATCTCCCCGAGGCTGCTCATGGCCATCTCGAGCACAGCGACGTCATGGTCGTCTTCCAGTTTAAGGAGGGAGAGGGGAACCCCAAGGTGATTATTCAAATTTCCCTTAGACTTGAGCACCTTGAAATCTTGTGAGAGAAGGCAGGATGTGAACTCCTTGGTCGTTGTCTTGCCGATGCTGCCTGTTATGCCGATAACTTTAACAGAATACTCTTGAAGGACTTTTCGGGCGAGTTCCTGAAGAGCCTTGAGAGTGTCTTTAACTTGGATCAAAGCGATGTCTTTATCGGCGAGAGCAGTAGGCTGAGAAATAACAGCACCTGAAGCTCCCCTCTTAACGGCGGACGGGACAAAGTCATGGCCGTTTCGTCTCGCGGTTAAAGCAAAAAAAAGTTCACCCGGTTCAGTCGACCGGGAATCTATGTTGAATGTATGAAAAGTGAGAGATTCAGAACCTTGCAGGATGGTCCCGTCGATTTTTTTAGCGATATCGTTCAATCGGAGACTAACCAATTTCAGTTTTCTCCCTTGGCTTGAAGGATTTCCCTGATGACTTGCGCATCATCGAAATGAGTGATCTTATCCTTGATGATTTGATAATCTTCATGTCCTTTCCCGGCCACGAGGATATAGTCTCCCTTTTCTCCGATGGAAAGAGCCTGTTCGATGGCCTCTCTCCTGTCAGGGATAATTTGGTAATTTTGTGTTCCTGTCTTTTGTATTCCCTTCTCGATATCTGAGATTATCGCCATGGGCTCTTCTGAGCGGGGATTATCAGATGTGATGATAGTCCAGTCCGAAAGAGTGCCAGCCGCTTCTCCCATCCTGGGTCTCTTTGTTTTGTCCCTATCTCCTCCGGCTCCGAAGACCAAGATGATGCGCTGAGGATTGAGCTCCCGGACGGTTTCCAGTAGGTTTTTCAGAGCATCATCTGTGTGGGCGTAATCGACGAAAACGTGAAATCCAAGAGAATTTTCAATTTTTTCAAACCTTCCCGGGACTCCTTTGAGCGAGGCGATGCCCTCTTCGATCGCTGAGAGCGGAAGGTTCAGAGTCAGGGCCACAGCCACAGAGGCCAGGATATTGTAGAGGTTCGGCTTCCCAAGGAGCGATGAGGAAATGGAGAGCTGGCCTTCCGGGCATTTCACAGAGGCTTCGATTCCCCTCTCGTTCAGCGTGAAGTTTTCTCCTCTGACCGTTACGCCTGGCTCGGTGCCGTAGGTTATGGCTCCTGTGGAAAGCTGGGATAGCAATTTCTTGCCCCATGGGTCGTCTTCATTGACTACCGCCATTCGTTTTTCATGGTTGAGAAAGAAAAGCCTTTTCTTCGCTTCGAAATATTTCTCCATGGTTTGGTGGTAATCCAGATGGTCACCGCTCAAGTTCACGAACGCAACGACATCAAATGCGGTGCCCATCACTCTTTTGAGGTCTAAGGCATGAGAGGAGACTTCCATGATGCAGTGAGTGACTCCGTGATCGAGCATTTCACACAGGATCTTCTGTATATCCGGAGCTTCGGGAGTTGTCCTTCCAGCGGGAACACTCATTTCTGGCCCCCGGTAAGATATGGTCCCGATTACTCCTGGTAGGAAGCGGGATTTTTTCAGTATTTCCTCCAGTATGTAGGTGATCGTGGTCTTCCCCTTTGTCCCGGTGATCCCGATGACTTTCATTTTCTGGGAGGGGTGAGAAAAAAAATTGGCTGAACTCAGTGCCAGCGCTTCCCGTGTGTCTGAGACCTGGATCCAGGTTTGAGTGAAATTCTCTGGCTTGGCCCGGTCTGAAAGAACAGCCACAGCGCCGCGATGAAGAGCTTCTTCGATAAATTCATGCCCATCCACTTGTACTCCTTTCAGAGCGGCAAACATGAATCCGGGCTGGACATTCTTCGAGGAGTAAGCGATGCCTCGAATATCTTCAGTTTCATTTCCATTGAGGCCCACCCGCGGCACCCCGGCCAGCACGTCTTTGAGTTTCATCAGGTATTCAGCCTCCAGCGGTTTTCCGCGATTATGCTTCTTTGCGGGGATTTTTGGCGGGGAATTTTCAGGTATTGAAGGACCTGTCTGCTTATTTCTCTGAAGACAGGACCGGCGACTTCTCCACCATAGTACGACCCTGAGGGTTCATCGATGACCACGATCATGGAGAAGGCCGGATTGTCGGCAGGTACAAAGCCGACAAAGGAAGCGATATGCGCGTCAGAGGAATAGCGTCCAATGGAGGAGTCGAATATCTGGGCTGTTCCTGTCTTCCCGGCAATTCTATACCCTGTGATTCGAGCCGGGCTTCCGGTTCCTCCTTGAACGACTGCCTGGAGGATGGATGTGAGTATGGATGCTGTCTCTCTGGATAGTATTCTCATGGGACGGAGAGGATTTCGTGTGGATTTATTAGAGGAGTTCAGGACTCTCCTGACAATCCTTGGAGGCACAAGAACACCCTCGTTGGCGATGATGTTGATAGCCTGGAGCATCTGGAGGGCTGTCACAGAGATCTCATACCCGATAGAGAGTGATGCCGGAGATATCCGGCTCCAGTCTTTGACCGGCCTGAAAATCCCCTTCTCTTCGGCGGGGAGATTGATCCCCGTTTTTTTACCGAAGCCAAAGTCTTTTATCGTTTCACAAAAAGAATTCCTGTCTAGATTGTGGCTGAGTTGGACAGTTCCGACGTTGGAAGAATGGATGATGATTTCAGGAAATGACAAAATCCCATAGCGTTGGTGGTCTCTGATTAATTTGCCAGCCACAGATATGTATCCTTGGCTGCAGTCAAAGGAGTCAGCTAGACTGACTTTATTTGTCTCCAGAGCGGCCGAGGCAGTGACGACCTTGAAGGTGGAACCCGGCTCAAAGTTGTGGTGGATGGCATTGTTTCTATCCACTACGGTGGGGGAGGGAGGGAGGTTGTTCAAGTCGTAGGTGGGGAAATTGGCCATCGCCAGGATTTCTCCTGATGAGGGTTGGGCAATGATGACCGTTCCCCATTTGGCTCCTGATTCCCGCACCGCTTTTTCCAGTTCTTTTTCCGCATAAAACTGAATGGTTTCATCTATGGTCAAGACCAGATCCTTTCCGTCTTCCGGTTCTTTCAGAGTTTCAAATTCGTATTCTCTTTTTTTGGCATCTTTCATTATGAGATGTTCGCCTTTTGTGCCTGCGAGTACAGAGTTACAGCTGTATTCAATCCCACTGGCGCCGACTTCATCGATATCAACTCTTCCCAGCAAGTGTGCGGCGCGTTTTCCATGAGGGTAGTATCTTTTGTTTTCTTCCAGGAAATAGATGCCGCCCAAAGAGAGCTCTTTTATCTTGTCTTCTTTTTCGGGATGAATCTTCCTTTTAATCCAGATGAAAGATATGTTTTTTTCGATTCTTTTTTTGATAATCCTGAACTCATTCTCGGAAAGTTTCAGGATACTTTTTACCATTCGTATTTTTTCAAGTTGTGTTTCCAGAGGCTCGTTTTCAATGGGAGTGTAAAAGACGGAACGAAAGGGAAGGCTTCGAGCCAGAATGCTTCCTGTGCGATCGTAGATTGTGCCTCTTTTGGGAATGATGTCCTTCTTATTTTGATTATGCTGTGCGACTTTTGTTTTCAGGCTCGGGTGTTCGATGACTTGAAGTTGGAGAAGTCGGATGACGAGAAAGATGAGCCAGAGCATAAAGAGAAAAGCCATCATGCTTATTCTTCTGTGTGCTTTTCTCTGGTTGATGATGCTCATTCTCTTCTACTTATTACTCCTGCTTGAAATCCTCGTAGACTTTCTGGTTTTCTTGGGTTTTGACCATCTTCAATTTTTCCTTGGCGATTCTTTCCACTTTCTCGAGTGAGAGCAAGGAAGCCTTGGTGGTTTCAAGCTCTTCAACCTCAATTTTCAGCTTTTGGACTTTTTCCTCCAGCCTGTTTATTTCGTATCCTATTCTGACCGCTTCGACCTGATGCCAGATATAGAAGGTCAGTATAGAAATGATGAATACGGTGCAGGTAATGACCAGCATCATTTCTTTTTTCGTGAATTTTTTTCTTACCATCTAGATTTTTTCAGCCGCTCTAAGCTTAGCTGACCTTGCCCTGAAATTCGCCTTGACCTCCTCTTCAGACGGGATAACTGGCTTTTTAGTCAATATTTTGAGGAAAGGAGGGGAACCCCCGGGAGCCGCCAGGCTCGCAAAGGTGCGTTTGACTATCCGGTCCTCTAGAGAATGAAAAGAGATTGTGGTGATGTGCGCTTTTTTAGGAAGTGAGTGAGCCGTCCTTTCCAAGAAACCGGAAAGGCTGTTCAATTCCTGGTTGACTTCGATCCGAATGGCCTGGAAGACTTTGGCGGCGGGATGAATTTTTCCTTTTTGAGGTCTCCAGCGGCATATTTCCTCCACTGTCCGGCAGAGCTGTGTGGTTGTTTTGAATGGTGTCGTTTTTCTTCTCGAGACTATCTCTCTGGCGAGCCGTCGCGCCTGTTTGAGTTCGCCGTACTCATGGAAGATTTGAGAGAGCCTGGGCTCTGAATACTTACTGAGGATTTTATGGGCAGTCAATTTGTTCCGGAGGTCCATTCTCATATCGAGAGGACCTTCTTGGCTGTAGCTGAATCCTCTCTCAGGGGAGTCGAGCTGGAAAGAAGACATCCCCAGGTCCAATAAAACACCTCTTATTCGAGAGAAGTCGATTTCCATATCAGGGATGTACCTGAAATCAGAATGATAGAGTTCCACTCTGTCTGCGAAAGGTTGAAGTTTATCTCTGGCCTTCAGGAGAGACTTCTCGTCGATATCAAATCCGATAAGGGACGCTTTGGGATTTCTTTTGACTATTTCGTAGGCATGACCTGCCAGTCCGATTGTGCAGTCAATGTAAATGCCTTCTCTATTTATATCCAGGTATTCCAAAACCTCATCGAGTAGAACAGGGATGTGGCCGTTCCCGTTCATTTGGTTTTTCCTTGAGGCAGGAGTTCTGCAATGCTTTCAAAGTCTTCATTGGTCAACGGCTTTTCCTCAAGTATTTTATCGAGCTTCTCCTTATTCCAAATTTCCAGGTGGTCGGTGAGGCCAAGGACCACGACCTCTTCATCAAGCTCTGCCTTGTCTCTCAAGGACTGGTTGATGAGAATGCGACCCTTGGAATCAATCCGGTAGTGATTTCCCTTTCTGTTGACACGGATCAGGAAACTTCTCACAGCCGGATTGAACTGTAGAGCTCCTTCCATGGAAGCGCCTGAAAGTCTTTCCCAGACTGAAAGAGGGTAAACCTGAACGGACTCGTCAGCGAGGGAGGTGATGAACAGGTCTTTTCCGTACTGTTCTTCAATGGCAGCGCGGAATTTTTCAGGGACTTTTATTCGACTGCTTCTGTCGAATCTTGCCGTATAACTTCCGAGTAAAAAACTTCCCATTTTGTCCCGTTCCGTCCCGTTTTCAACTAATATATGAGAGAAAATTCCCAATGTCAAGGAAAAAATACAAAAAAATGGCGTTTATTTTTATTGTTTTCTAGATGTTGTGTAAAAATTCACGACGCTACTATATAAAGGATACAGGCGGGTAGAGAAGAATACACAATGAGCCAATAAAAGAGAATCGAAAGCGGGATTTTTTGGGAAAAAGAGGGAAAAAGAAAAATAGAGTTAAAAAGGAGACATCAAAAAGGGGAAAGACTGCTTTGGGGACTGTCGCTTTCAGCCTTTATATTATAGAAGGATAGGGACTATCCCCTTTGTTCCAGTCACCTGTCCCGTTTTTGATTAGATATCGACTTTTTTTTTGAGGAGTTCTTGGGCCCGAATGTAGTCCTCCTCTGAGACGAGGATTTTTATCTCACCCAGACCATCTGCTGAAAAAGGATGGACGGATTGAACCACCCTTCCTCTGAGGATACACACAATGCCATTGCTTTCGAGATAGCTTTTAATGATCTCTGCCTCAACAGGTCCCCAGACTTTATGGAGCTCCTTGAGTTTTGTATCTTCCGCCGGGCGTTTCTTCTTAATTTTCACGTCGCTCATGCTTTTTCCTTTCGATCTATCATCGATAAGACAATCCAATCCCTTTATCTATTTTATAAATAATAATAAATTGGAACTGTTTTCAGTCCGATTTCAGCCTCTATCTTCAATTTCAGTAATTTTGGCATCGGTGAAAAGATAGGTTTTTAACTCTTCAGCCATGGCCTCATCGTTCCTTCTTATCCACTCCAGAACCATTGCCGCGTGCTCTTTTTCTTCATCCCGGTTATGAGCCAGTATTTCTTTCAATTCATCATCCTCAGTCGCATCCACTCTTTGTTGATACCAGTCAATCGCTTCGAGCTCCTCGATGAGTGATTGAATGGCGCGGTGCAGTTCCTGAGTTTTTTTCGTCAGCTTGTCCGAGGATTCATGATAAGCACCTCCCCCCATTAGTTCTCCTTTCAAAAAATTTTTATTTTTTCTCTTTTATTTCTTCGAAATAATCAGCGAGTATCTTGTTGTGGTCAAAAACAAGAGAGAAATTGATTTCTTCTTTGGTGAATATCCCGATTTCCTGCGCATCATCCTCTGCTTTTGGCCTTCCTTGAGCGGAGGCTATAAAAACCGTTGAGATTGTGTGCTGGCGGGGATCCCGGTCCGGATCAGAGTAGGTATGAAACTGCTTATTGAGCTGGACATTGAGAGAAGTTTCTTCCTTGGCTTCTCGAACAGCCGCTTCCTCTAAGGATTCACCGTAGTCGACGAATCCTCCCGGAATGGCCCATCCGTGAGGGGGATACTTCCTCTTTATCAGTACAATTCCTTCTTTGCCGTCCTCCCTTTGGATCTCGATAATGATGTCCACAGTCGGGACAGGATTTCTGTGTTTTTTCATCGTGAATTCAGTAGAAAATTTACCAGTCGAGATTTTGCCCTGTCAGAACGTACCTTCAGAGACAATCAGTAGATGAAAGTCTTGTCAGTCGACGAACTTGAATTTCTTTTCCAGTTTTTCGAGTTTTTCCACAATACCGCCGTACTCGAGTTCGCTATAAGGAAGCATGGCTGCGCCGGAAAATCCTTGTCTTCTGATGGCTGTGGCTTTCTCGGATACCTGATCTCTGACGTAATCCCAATAGGGGTGGTCGAACACATCCGCAGGCTCTGTCAGCTTTCCTTCTCTTACACAAAAGGCGGCGCCGGTGACGACTGGAGGTCCATCAAAAAAGGAGATTGTCGAGTTGAGCTTGCAGGGCATGAGAGGACCGTTATGACTGCCTCTCATAAAGCCCGCCACAAAATGTCCGATCTGGAAAGGAGCCAGCACCTCTCCGGTCGCGGGGAATTCTCCCTGAACGCGGACGAGGGCGACAGGATCATCTTTTCCTGTGTATTTTCCAGCGATGTTGTGCAGACGGGTAGTGGAGACAACCGCTGCCTGGTTTCCTGAAGCGCGAGAATAGATGCTCTCGATGACATATCTTTCGTTATCGCGGAGCAGGGCGGCAATATCATAGATTTCATCGGGGGCATTGAGCTCAACGATCTTATCTTTTTCAGTGTGTTCGACGTCGATGATGCGGAACGTGAAGCCATCGCTCATCTTTGGGCTGAGAATGAGTCCTGCGTTGTACATGGGATCAGTGAATCCCAAGTAGAAAGGAAGATTGTAACAGCCAGGGTCGGTCTTATCCGCGGCAAAGAAGACAAATGGCTCATTGGGCCGTTCCTCAAATTCCATCTCTGATACAGCCGGGCCCATTCCTTTTATGTTTCCACTGAAGGCATCTTTGAGCAGATCCTGCCCTGCGCCGTAGAGTCCCTGTTTTTTAGCAACTGCTGTTCCGGCGATAAAAGCATCCCAGGCTAATTTATGTATTTTTTCGTCTGAAACGCCCTTATCATGCGTACACAGGATAGCGATATCGTCTCCGGTATGGCTGATATAATAGTCGATCAGCATGTTTTTGCCGTTCTCCTTGACAAAGCTCTTGACCTCATCGACGAGTGCCTGGCTAGGCGTGATGTGACCGCCAATGCTGCCTATATCCGCTTTGAGTACACTGAGGGTAACTTTCATTAAAACCTCCTTCTAAAATATGTTTTTCATGTCCTTTCGAAAAGTCCATTCTAAATACTTTGTCCTCTCAATGTCAACAGGAATCCATGAGGTGGATCCAGATGGGAAGAAGATTACGGGAGTAATAAAGAAAATAACTGCATTTTAGGAAAGAGAAGATTCAAGAAGACGATTTGTTCGGGATTCATGAATCCCAGAAAAGAAGAGGGAGGAGAGAGGGTTTTCAGCCCTTCCTCGATTGAAATTAAAGACTTTTGGATGGCTGAAGGAATCCGGCCGTGAACGGTTTTAATGTGGAAAATTAGAATGGGGAGACTTCCCCGCGTGACAAAGTGGAATGACCTGTGTTTTCTGACAGGGAAAAAAGTGTCTCTTTAAAGAGACACCTGGCTGGATAGGAGGACAGATAACTGGCTTAGAATCTTCCCCTTAGCCAAGTGCTATTTGGCACAAAGTTTGCAGATACTTTAGTGAGAACAATGGATCGGAGGGATAAAAAAATGATAAAGAAAAGATTCGCGATTATTTTGGCCTTTGCCTTGGTATGTTCGCTCCCGCAGCTCCTCCAGTCACAATCCCACTATGAATACATTCACTCACCGAAAACCGACATTTATTTTGGCCATATTACCTATACCGAAGTTGAGCATGACGGGAATGATCCTGTAGTGATTCGGGAAGGAGAAGAGGCCCCTCGAGTGGCGGAGCTGAATTTTCCTCTTCTTCCAGGAGACACCATCCGCACCACCGGGAGCCGGCGGTGTGAAGTTCAGTTAGACACAGGAACGATCATCAGATTGGATTACAATACAGAGTTGGTCATCGAGACCATCATGGCCAAAAGCCTCAGTTCATTCAACAAGGTCACGAATTTCCTCCTCAGTAAGGGGGAGATTTTTATCATGTATAAGAGGTATAACTATCCGGAGATTTTTCAGGTGATCACTCCATATGCTTCAGTGAAATTGAAGCACAGGACGGTCGCCCTGATTGCCGCGAGAGAAGACGGAGGGACAGACATTCAAGTCAAGTTTGGTAAAGCCTTTGTCCTGTATGGCCTTGATGAAGGCAGCTTGATGGAAGAGATCTTAAAGAAATCCATGAGGTTAACAGTATCTAAAACCCATCGGGCTCTTCAGGGGGAGTACATAGTGGATGAAGAGTTTGAATTGTGGAATGACTCCATAAACAAAAATTTTAAAGAACTTCATGAGGGAATGAGTGTCCTCCCCAAACCCATTTATAGATATCCCCGAGCTGTCGTTTATTTTGCCCAGAAATATTCCACTCTGTACGGGGAGTGGATCTGGGACGACATGTATGGCTATGTCTGGCGTTGTGATTATAACGACCGTTATCCCTGGGGGACCTGGCAGCCCTACTACTACGGTCAGTGGAGAGAGGTTGATGGACAGCTTTTCTGGGTCCCGATGGAATCCTGGGGGTGGGTACCCTATCATCTTGGCATCTGGATGTGGAACAAGAAGCGCGGCTGGTTCTGGATTCCCGGCTCCGCGTTTGCTCCGGCCTGGGTATCCTTTCACACCTGGGGGGATTATTGGGGCTGGAGACCATGGTCGCTCTGGGATTGGTATTTAGGTGGCTCTTATCATAGATATCCCTATTATTACTTGTTCAATCCGGGAGACCCTGATTCTCCTCTCGGTCCTGGCTGGGAAGAGTACCTTCGTAGAGAAGAAATAGGGATTTATAAAACTCGAATTCATAAACGCCAGCTCCTTAATCCTGATGCGGCTTATCCAATGTCGAGAGAATTCAAAGGGACGTTAAAAAAAGTTGTCTCTGCGCTAAAGAGAGGGGACTGGAGAATCCTGGCTTCCATACGCAAGAATATGGAACAAACTGTTGTTGTGAAGAAAGGAGATGTAAACGAGGCTGGGATTCATAAAAGAGCTGTCGTGTTTCACAAACTTCCCTTGCATATACAGAAGAGCCTCCAGCCGACTGAAACCATTGAAAATCCCAATCGTGAAGGAGTCAGAATATACCGGCATGATAAGAGTGGAGTTCTGCAGAAAGAGGATGCCCTCACAGGTCCGGGTGGAAAGATAAATAAAAAAGGAACTCCTCCTGCAGAAGCTGTGCGTTCCATAACCCTTAATAAGAAGGATAGCGCTGAGGATAAATCCAGAAAAGTGGCATCTGATTCTCAAAAGAGCAAGGCTCATTTTGTTTCAGCCATCCCCGTACCTGGGCCAAGGGCAAAGCCCCGAAGGTCGGATCGGTCAATTACCCACTTCAGGGACTGGAATCCTGATGCGGGAGTTGCCCGTCAGGTGGGTGTCTCCTTGAAATACTCCAGTCGAACAAATGAAATAAAATGCCCGGAGCTCGGTCTGTCCTCGAGGTCAGTGCGTCCACACAGGAATATGGCGACGATGACAGGGAGCTCCTCAGTAAGAAGCAGCGGTTATTCTTCGAGCTCGAGTCTGTCGTCTTCTTCTCGTTCAAGCTCAAGCTCCTCAAGCCGGGCCTCTTCTTCTTCAAGCTCAAAGAGTTCAGGGGGAGGAAGCAGCAGCAGAGGGAGCGGGGGAGGAAGTTCACGGGGCAGCTCGAAAAAGAAATGAGTGTGTCCTGGAACGGATGAATCAGGTCTGAACATCCGCTCTTTCAATTCAACAAATCGATTTCCACGCATTGATCCTTCACTATCTCATCTGAGGATTCTGATTGGGACTTATCCTGCATTCAAGAATACTGGGGATTGTTTGTCTTGGTATGAGGAGGAATCACAGACTTAGAGGATCGCCGAAACAGGAGGAAACCCAGAGGGAGGCATCAAAGAGGAGCAGGTAATTCTGAGCGACCTTCTTGAAATCCTCAAGGAACTCTGCCCTGAGAGGGCTGACTGGCTCGGGATTGAAGGCCAGGGGATTGATATACTTCCCATCCTTCTTGATCCTGTAGTCCAGGTGAGGGCCGGTGGACTCTCCGGATGAACCCACATACCCGATCTCCTGTCCTTCTCTGACTTTCACTCCTTTTTTTATTCCCCTGGCGAATCCTCTGAGATGAAGATACTGGGTTTCATACCTGTTCTGGTGCCGGATTCCGACCATGCGCCCTGAAGCCCCCTTGCGTCCGGCAAAGATAACCGTCCCGTCGGCTGTGGCTTGAACAGGGGTTCCGATACGGGCCGCATAGTCCACTCCATAGTGAGGACGATAGACCTTCCGGATGGGATGGAGCCTGTTATAGCTGAAGCGGGAGGTGATCCTGTCGTACCGGATGGGGGATTTCATGAATGTTTTTCTCAAAGAATTGCCCTCGAGGTCATAGTGATCCGATTCTTTTGTATCCGAGTAAGTGTAGCGGAAGGCCTGGAATGTCTTGTCTTGATTGGTGAATTCTGCGGCGAGGATGTTCCCGTAGCCGACAAATTTTCCGTCGAGATATTTTTTTTCGAAGAGGATTTTAAACGAGTCCCCCTTGCGAAGGTCCGCATAGAAATCAATGTCCCAGGCGAAGAGGTCAACCAGGTCGAGAGCCAGCTGCACGCCTTCCTCCTCTTTATTGACTGCGGAAATGAGATAGTCCTGGATGGTCCCCCAGATCATGCTGACTCTGTTCTCGTACGGAATCTTTTTTATCTCAGCCGTATAGATGCCTTCTTCTATCTGGATGAGGAGGTAATCTTTTTCATCGATATCGTATTCGAGAGATACGACTTCACCCTGCTGGGTCGTGCAGACCCTGATTTCCTGGCCGGCTTTTATCTTAGACAGGTCATAGACGGGTCTGACACTCTGACTCAAATCGAATATCTCGGTCGGAGTGAAATCATACGGCGCCAGGATATCTGTCAGGGTCATTCCCCATCGGATGGTTTTTTTGTTTTTTTCCAGGGGAGGGGAAGGATTGGAAATCTTTGCCGGTGGAGCCTGTCTGGTGACTTCTGACTGGATCTCTTTTTTAGGGATGAAGCTCAGGACGAGAAAAAGAGAGAAGGAGAAAAGAGTGAAAAGGAGAAGGTGGATGCGGCGGGTCTCGGTCTTTTTCCTGTGAGTCTTTATTTTGACTTTCATAAAGTCCGAATTTTGTTAGCGAAAGCCATAGAGTACAAGATAATTTATTTCCTATTATTAGTCAACAATCATTGTGCGTGGATAGTTGCATGAATATACAATGAAAAAATTTCAAAAAGGATAAAAGTTCTCACAGGATCCTTAAATTGAATACATTTATGTCATTGCGAAAGCAGCGAAACAATCTCATTAAATGAATGTCATTGGAATCGTTAGGAATAATTGGGAACAGAATAATTGGGGATAGTCCCCAATTAAGGCGTCATTGCCAGAGCCGCAGAAAATTGGGGATTGTCCCCAATTATTGCATGCGGTGTCATTGCGAGCGAAGCGTGGCAATCTCATAAAAAAGATATCATTTTTTCCCTTAACATTTTCAGGTAAAGACAAGTATATTAATGTGGATGAAGAATGAAGATGAATTGGTTAGTGAAGTCCTTGAAGGAGATCAATCCTCCTTCGAGCCTCTTCTCCGGCCTCATCGTCAGGGGCTTTTAAACATGGCTTATCGGATGACAGGAAATATTGAAGAAGCCAAAGAAGTTTGCCAGGAGGCTTTGATCAAGATCTACAGATACCTCTACAGGTTCGACAAAGGGAAAAGTTTCAAAAGCTGGATCTACAAGAT
Organism: Candidatus Aminicenantota bacterium; assembly: GCA_050116035.1. GTDB lineage: Bacteria > Acidobacteriota > Aminicenantia > Aminicenantales > Aminicenantaceae > SOIA01. Next base: position 15,292 of record JASFPJ010000026.1, read on the forward strand.
CACCATGAATTCTGCTTATGATTTTTTAAGGAAGAAAAAGAAATCCGAGGACATCATTGAAAGGCAAAAAAGGCAGGCTTTTGATTACGGATCGGACCCTGAGAAGCAGTTCCTGAACAGAGAAATCGGCACAAAGATCGAATCCTGTCTTCAGAATTTGAGCCCCAAGGAAAAAGCCGTTTTTCTTCTCCGGGATGGAGATGGATTCTCAGTCGAAGAAACATCAATAATTCTCAAATGCTCCTCCTTGAGCGTTCGCACTCATCTATCCCGGGCCAGGAAGAAAATCCGGGTGCAGTTTGAACAAGCCAATCTTGGCTTCAGAAAAGAGGTGAAGAATGAACTGTAAAAAGGTCCGGCGCTGGCTTCCGCTTATGGTGGGTTCGGATATTTCCCCATCCAAAATATCGTCCATTAAAGCCCATCTTGAAGAATGCCCCGGGTGCCAGCAGGAATACGATGCTTATTCATTGGCGCTCGAGAAAACAAAGGAATGGCTGGAAGAGGATAAGCTGGATTGGGTGGAGAGAGAATGGCAGCAGGTGGTTCAGGAGGCTGTTAAAGAAAAAAAATCAGTGATCTCGCCTCTGGCTCCCTGGCCGTTCAAGAAAGCCTGGGCCTTCACTGTGATGGGCGTCTTGGCTGTGGCTTTGACTCTTTTGCTCGTTATAAAGCCATTCTCTATCGGTGAAGGGATTGCGCCAGATTCAGAACTTCTCTCTCGTTCTCAGGCGCAGCTTTTGGGAAGCGTATTCCAGGAATCTCCACAGGAAGTGGTTAAGATGACCATGGTTCTGCCTGAAACCGGACAGAAAATCATCTGGTTTTTCGATAAAAATTTTGAATTGGAGGTCAAAAAATGAAAAGATCGATAGGGATTTTTCTCGTACTTATCTTATTGGCCGCTACGACTATAAGTGCTTTTGGTACAGAAGGTCAGGCCCCAAAGCCGGAATTGAAGAAGGAGCTGGTCAAGCTCAAATACGTAAGAGCAAGACAAATTTATGAACTCCTCATGGGTTATCAGAGTGAGTATGGCCGGATAAGGATCAATGATGAACTGAATGTTGTTACGATCCAGGATACACCTGAAATCGTTGATAAAATGCTTTCGGTTGTCAATGAAATCGATGTCAAGCCAGTGGATATCCTGTTCACTGTGGAGCTGATTGTGGGCTCTTTTGAAGAGGAGCTTGAAGAGGTTAAAGTCGTCGGGAAAAAGGCTTCGAGTAAAGGATTGGAGTCTGACCCGTTGATGAAAGAGATGCAGAGAGTGATGAGCTTTAAGACCTTGTACAAGATTGGATCTGCCTTGATGAGGATTCAGGATAGCAAATACTCCGAACAGATAATCGGCGGGTCCGGGTATGAGTTCAGGCTGGCGCTCACACCTCGTTATGTGAGAGAAGAAAAGGAAGACACCTTTCAGGTCAATATTGAATTGCGCCATGATAGGGTTATTGATCGGGGAAATGTGAAACAGACAGAAAAAAATGTTCGCCTGATTGAGACGGCTTTTACTCTGAAAAGCGGAGATAAGACTATCGTGGGTGTGTCCAAGCTTGACGGCGGAGACAAGGCTTTAATCCTCGTTATCTCAGGAAAAGTGATTAAGTAAGAAAAAGCTGGGCTGGCTTTTTAGGTTAGATTAATACGGCTCGTCAATTATTGGGAGTGATGAGTCCTGCCAGCCCAGCTTTTTTATAGATTGAACCAGTAGCTGATTTTGACCATGAATGCGTTGTTGGAGTCGGCATTAAAGAGGCTCCGGATATCATTTCCCAGGGAAAGATCCCCGTCGGATGAATAATCGTTGATTCCATTCGTCCAGACGAGATAGAGGATCGAACCCGGCAGGTATTCCCATCTGAGAACAAGATTTGAACGGAACTGTCTGAAATTGAAATCCGGGTTATAAAGAGTGATCTCATCTCCCCCGCCACCGGGAAGCAGGAGATGATAATAATTGTCCTGGAAGGAAACTTCACTATCTGAAAATATATGCCAGCGGTCGTCGTAGTTTTCCGCGCGGGGCTGGATGACTTCTTTGAACTCGCTGTATTTTCCGGCTGAGACATAAGGCTGAGTGTAGAGCTGGATGCTGAGATTCGGAGTCAGAGTGTAATTGAGCCTCAAGGTGAGTGAAAGGGTGGTCTGATCGATCCGTCCGAGAAAGTAGTGTGTTTGGTCGTCAATGGTTTCTTTTTTCAAATACTGGAGGCGCCTGTATCCATCGCTGAACCGGGGAGAGAGGCTGATGTCGATTCGGTCGGAAGGACGAAAATTCAATCCGCCGGATAGACTGTAAGTTGTCGCGTCGTTATCTGCTTTGCTGATGCTTCCTCTGAGATTGAAGTGGAAGTCTCTCCTGTAGTCAGTTCTCAAGTTTCCTCCGACTCTCCAGTTTCCGGGCATAAGAACAGAGGGACCTCCGCGCAGCTGGCCTGTTGAGAGGTGCTCTTGCGTTCGGTTGACATCAAAGCTTACGCTCCAGTAATTGAGGAATTCAAAATGGGAGCGCAGGCTCAATCCCTGGCCTGTATGAATCGGAGCAAAATCCCAACTATTCCAGAATGTGAAACTGATGTTATAATCCCTGAAGATTTTCCCCGGCGTGTATTCCCTGTAGCTGAGCCAGA
>JASFPJ010000027.1:0-17802 GCA_050116035.1 Candidatus Aminicenantota bacterium
GATTATTACTGCTGTAGTTCAAAGCAGTTCAATAACAACTTCTTTGATTGTTCCCCTAGCTGGCGCCGGAGTGTTGACACTCCGAAAAATCTTTCCCTATACACTGGGTACTAATATCGGGACGACCGTAACAGCCATGATGGCCGCATTTGCCACGTTGAATCCCGTCGCCATTACAGTCGCTTTTGCGCATCTTTTATTTAATGTATTTGGAATAGTCATTATTTATCCTTTTAAAAAAGTTCCCATTTGGCTAGCTGAAAAGTTCGCCAAAATCACAGCAAAATCAAAAAAGAATACAATAATTTTTCTAATCATATATTTTCTTCTCCATATTATTCCTTTGGTTTACTTTATAATTTAGAATAATAGAATAGGATAGGGAAGAAAGTGAAAAATTGTTTGTTTATGTCTTTTTCATGATAGGGAGAGAGTCAAATGTTTAAAAAATGGCTAGCAATCTTTAAAAAAGATAGCCTCCTTGACCGCGCTTATCAGAGGTCATTCGAGATGCTGGACATCACTCAATCAATGTATATTGAAGCTAAAAAATCCTTACGGCAGAGGGAAGATACTGAGGTTGACCTCAAGGTGAAGGAGACGGATAAAAAGGTCAACAGCTTCGAGCGAGAAGTCAGGCGCATGGTGCTGAATCACCTAGCTGTTGTGGGGACTGCAAATTTACCTTCGGCATTGGTCTTGATCTGTATCATCGTTGACATAGAGCGTATAGGAGATTATGCCAAGAACATGGTTGAGCTTGCTCTTGAACATCCAGGTAAGCTTCATGGAAGAGAATTCGAGGAAAAGGTCTCCCGTATCGAAGAGGCAGTGGAGGATAACTTCATACAGACAAAGAAATGTTTCGAAGAAGGGGATGCAGATTTAGCCTTAAAGCTACTGAAAACATATGCGTGGGTCAATGACAGTTGTGATGATATCGTTGTGACTTTGGTCAAGGAAAAGGACGCGGATATCAAGCCTGGGGATGCTGCAGCTCTGGCTTTGCACACTCGATGGCTCAAACGCATTAACTCTCACCTGCGCAATATCACCACAAGTGTGGTCAATCCCTTTGATCGAATCGGGTTCGAGCCAAAAGAGCAATAGGGGGAAATAGCCATGAATGGAGAAGGCCAGTCCTTTTCTGCTTTCCGTGAGGAACAAAAGTTTCAACAGATCTGGGTTTGGTTTATCGTTCTCGGGATAGCTGTGTTGATGTGGTATTCCGCAATCCAGCAGATTATACTCCGCCGACCATTTGGCAGTCGACCCGCACCAGACACTCTGTTGATTATTTTTTGGCTCTTATTCGGTGTAGGCTTGCCAGCGCTCATATTTTCTGTCAGGTTGATCACTGAGGTCCGGAGTGACGCGATATACCTTCGCTTCTTCCCACTTCATCTCTCTTTCCATAAAATTGCCTTTGAAGAATTGCAGTCGTTCGAAGTGCGAAAGTATAATGCACTCAGGGAATATGGGGGCTGGGGAATCCGGTATGGCCCGCAAGGAAAGGCCTACAATGTCGGAGGCAACCGGGGAGTCCAGTTAGTGCTTCAAGACGGGAAGCGAATACTGATCGGCTCCCAGAGACCGGAGGAGTTCCTGGCCGCGCTTCAATCAGCGCACGCCAGCTACCAGAAAAGTTCCTGAAAAATCAAATCAGGTTAACTGAACATTAGTAAAGAAAATAGCTAGAATCAGGCTTTTATATTCTTAATCAAAAATAAAGGAATTCCTCTTTTGTCATTATGGGCGAAGTATGGCAATCTTGTAAGAAAAATGAAGTTCTGAATCCGTTATGAGTGCTCAGTCCAGCGGAACGTGGCAATCTCTCATTTTTTATACTTTTTCTTAAACCAGAAATAGGCGGGAATTCCCACAGCCACAGTCAATATCGCAATCGAGGAGGGGATGGGACGCTCTAAAAATCCCAGGACAAGAATCATCATACCCGCTAGTATGTAGATCACAGGGACGACCGGGAATCCGGGCATCCTGTATTCACTCTTCTTCATTCGCCTCAATTTAAAGACACCGATGACCGCGAGGATCGGAAAAATCCCGAGAGAAAAACCCATGTAGGTGAAGATCTGGTCAAGAGTGCCTGAGAGCACGATGATGATCGCGATAACACACTGGAGGATGATTGATTTGAAAGGGACATGATGAATCCCGTTGACCTCTGAAGCGAACTTGAAGAAATACCCATCCTTGGCCATCGAATAGTAAACTCTGGGGCCGAGAATGATAAAGGCGCTCAAGGAAGAGAAAAGAGCAAAAGCGATGAGGGTGGAAAAGAGACTCTCGAAGGATCCTCCGAATAAATTCCCAACGGCCAAACCACCGATTGAAATGACTCCCTTCATCTCATCAGGGGGAATGGCATAGACATAGAATAGATTCAGTCCGAAATAGAGAAGCATGACGATGCCTGTTCCCAGGAGCAAGGAAAGAGGCAGGTTTTTTCTCGGATTTCTTATTTCTGACCCGATGTAAGCTGAAGCGTTCCAGCCGCTGTAAGAAAACATGATCCACATCAAGGAGAGTCCGATGACTTTCCATCCTCCGAAATCAAAGTTGAATTCGCCTCCTTGGGAAAAATGTCCGAAGTTTCCTTTCCCGAGAGAAAAACCCAGGAAAATGAGCCCCACAATCAGACCGACTTTCAACACAGTCAGATAATTCTGCACCTTGGAGCCAAACAGGATTCCTCTGAGATGAATCAAGGTAAATATGACTATCAGAATAATGGCATAGAACTTTTTGAGAATGACCTCTTCCAGTGACGCATCCAGAATCCCCCAGCTCAATATTTGAGGAAAAGCCCGGCTCATGTATTCGGAAAACCCGATAGCAGACGCGGCGATGGGAGCGGAAAAACCGACAAAAAACGACACCCATCCACTGAGAAAACCGAATAGGGGATGGAACAGCTTTGAAAGATAGATGTATTCTCCTCCAGCCTTCGGGATGGCAGCGCCGAGTTCGCTGTAGCACAGGGCTCCACAGAGCGCAATGATTCCTCCCACTATCCACAGCATAACCATAATGGAGGGATTGTGGAGGTCTCCCATCAGAAGGCCGGATGTTGTGAAGATTCCAGCCCCAATCATATTGGCCATGACAATGTTGGTGACAGGGAAAAGCCCGAGTTTTCTCTGCAGTCCGTATTCTGATGCGTTTTCTTTCATTCTTTCCTCAATACGTAATACTTCATGTAAAGGTTATGAGTTGTGGTAAAACGTCTCATTTTAACAAGTTCATTATATTATTGCGAGAAGCAAAACTACACTGAAGTCTTCCTTAATTTTTATTTAGGTTATTTAGGGGTCGCATCTCAACATTCGACATTTCTTCTCACCTGGCAGGGTTGATTCATTATGAGGAAGCTTGGGCAATCAATTATGGATGAGTTTTTTTTCGGTGATAAAGATTGTTCTTGATTGAACGGAAATGTCGAATGTTGAGATGCGACCCCAATTTATTCGACAAAACATTCAGATTGTGCTATTTTTTCACCGAAGTTCAAGAGATGTGTTATGCAGGATGAGGGTCATGACTCGAAAACTCAGAATTAAATCACTTGTGTTGGCTTTGGCTGTCTGTTTTCTTCTTCTGTCTGCTCCTTTCCTGGCGGAGGCCCAATCCAAGAATTTCTATTATCCCAATGTCAGGATTGAGATTAATATTGCCCGAGATGGTTCCTTCACGGTGGATGAGTACCGGACATACGATTTCCAGGGAAGCTTTTCCTGGGCATTGCTCACAATTCATCTGCGCGTGATCCGTAACGGTTACAGCACCAACCTCTCCATCGAAGATTTCAAGATTTTTGATGAGCGCGGACGACCTATGAGAACGGAGTCTTCCCGGAGGGGAGATATGTTTGAGGCCAAGTGGTATTACTCCGCTTCCAACGAGCAGAGAACCTTCCATTTCCAATATCGCTTAAGAGGCGGAATCATATCCTATCCTGAAGTGTCAGAGCTTTACTGGCCGGTTATCGGAAGCGGATGGGACAAGCCTACGAAATTTGCGAGTGTGATCGTCCACCTCCCTGAACCTGTGGCCAACAAAGAGGATATCCTGGTTTACGGTCACGGGCCCCTCTCAGGCGTAGCGGAGATCGTGGACAGGAAAACGACTCGTTTCACCGCCTCGAACATCCGAGCCGGGCAGTTCATGGAGATTCGGATGGTATGGCCTGCAGGGCTTGTTTCCGGTGTCTCCTCCAGCCGCCACACAAGGGAGTCCATCAAGCAGGAAGAAGCCCGCTTTGTGCAGGAGACGATCGATAGAGCTCGCCGAGCCCAGGAAGAAGCAGCACAGAGGCGGAAAACGCAGAGTCGTCTGCTGTATATCTGGTTGGCCTGGATGGTCGCTGCTCCGTTGATCTGGCTGCCCTTCTATGTGCGTTTCTGGAAGAAAGTGGGGAAAGATTACCGATTTGATGATATCCCTGAATACTACAGGGAACTTCCCTCAGATCTTTCACCGGCCCTAGTCGAGGTTCTTCTCCGGGAGGGCCGGGATATCACGCCTCGTTCGTTCACAGCGACTTTGTTTGACCTGGCCAGACGCGGCTATATCGAGTTAGATGATAAACTTGTGGAGAAAAGGCGTCTTTTCGGGACAAAGCAGGTGTACGAGACAACAGTCACACTCAAGAAAAACTTCATGGATGACTCAGAGCTCCATTCTTTCGAGCATGCGCTCCTTCATCATCTGTTCGTAACAGTGGGAGAGCAATACCCCAAGAATGGAGCGAAGATCAAGCTAAAAGAGCTCGAGGATTATCTCGAGAAGAAAGCCAAGGATTTCCAGAAGTGGTACAGGGGATGGATGAAATCAGTGCGGAGGGAATCCAAGACGCTCGAGTTTATCGAACCAGCCAGCTCAAGGATGCGCACTATATTCCTGGCCGCCACAATGCCTCTTGCTTTCTTCACTGGGAACATTGTGCTTTTATTGTTGTCCAGCATCCTGATACCGAAGATCAAACGGAGAGGCCGCCATTGGGCCAGGGAGAACGAGTTGTGGAGAGCCCTCGACCGGTTTCTGGATGATTTTGCCCGGTTTAAAGATCTACCTCCAGAGGCCTACAAACTCTGGGAGCACTACTTAGTGTTTGGTATTCTTTTTGGAAACGCGAAGAAGATCATCAATAAGCTGCCCATCATTCTCAAGGATGAACGGGCTGTGGCACCGGTCTGGTACTATGGCTTCCATAGGGCCTCCTTCATCAGTACTGGACGCATCGAGAGTATGATCAACAGCATTGAGTCGATGTCTACGTCCATCGTCCAAGCCAGCACCTCTGCGGCTCATTATTCTTCCGGAGGTGGGGGCGGATTCAGCGGCGGAGGCGGTGGAGGCGGCGGAGGCAGTGGTGGTACTGCCGGATAATCAAACTGGGCGACCAGGAATGAATGTGCAAAAAAGCAGTTGCGTTTCGGGACGCGGCCCCAATCCATTAGTAAAGGTGAATTGACTATGAGAAAGGTACTCACACGACGCGATTTCATCAAGGGAAGCACTGTGGCGGTGTTAGGAGCCGCATGGGGTTTTCCCGCCCAACAGGTCAAGAAGTCAAAAGTCATTCTGATTCGGCATAAGGATGCGCTGGATGAGAATTCCAGGATCAATGCAGAGGTCATCCAGAAGATGCTGGATGAGGCGGTCATGACTTTGTTCGGTCAGCAGAGTCCGGTCGAAGCCTTCAAGAAAATAATCCAACCGGGCGAAATCGTGGGGATAAAGAGCAACGTTTGGTCTTACCTGCCGACTCCGCCAGAGGTTGAGAGTGCGATCAAGCGGCGGCTGATCGATGTCGGAGTGAAGGAAGAAGATATCGGTATTGATGACCACACTGTTCGGACCAACCCGATATTTGTCAATTCTACTTCATTAATTAATGTCCGGCCTCTCCGGACGCATTATTTGGCTGGGGTCAGCGGCTGCATGAAGAATTACATCATGTTTGCCAAGTCTCAGTCGGCTTTGCATCCGAACAGCTGCTCAGGTCTCGGATCACTTTTTTATTTGCCTCAAGTCAAAGGGAAGACACGGTTGAATATTCTCTGCGCCCTGACTCCTCAGTTTCACGGGCGCGGTCCCCACCATTTCAGCCGGCGCTATGTGTGGGATTATGGGGGATTGATTGTCGGCCAGGATCCAGTGGCCGTGGATGCGACCGGTTTGCGTCTCATCATAGCCAAGAGGACCGAACAACTCGGGAAAGACAGAGCCATCCCTCCTGTGCCCAGGCATATTCGAGATGCAGATGTGAAACACGGATTGGGCACGAGCGACCCGAATAAAATTGATTTGATCAAACTGGGTTGGACAGACGATATTTTAATCTGATGTACATTGGAGACAGATAAATTGGGGACAGTCCCCAATAAAAAAAGAGGACAGGCCCCTTTTTTGGTGAGTTGTCAATGCAAAAAGAGCGAAGAAATCTCATCCAATTGTTAAAGGAAGAAGCAGAGTAACATAGGGAGATATTATGATTGTCATTGCGAGCGAAGAGTGGCAATCTCATACAAAGGAATAAATGCGGAGAACTAAAATGATCTCTTCCATGAAAAAACGGTTGGCCGCAGCATTAATCATAATGCTGATTTGCTCAAGCTTCGGAAAACCGTCCCAGGATTCGGGAATTGAGTATGTGAGCAGCCTTCTGTGGTCCAAAGCCTATGACGCAAAAATAGTCGGTGAGCATGCTTTTTGCGCTTTCCTGAATGGCCTGGTTATCCTGGATGTGTCGGATAAAGGAAAACCCGCTTTCGTCTCTCGCCTTTACCTCGGAGGGGGATTCGGGATTGACATAAAGGATAACTTCGCTTTTGTGGCCGCAGGAGTTAAAGGACTTCATATCGTGGACGTCTCTGATATCCAAGCTCCTGTTTTGAAGGGTTTCTTCGAGACTCCCGGCGAAGCGAAAGATATAGCCGTGGTCGGGAACCATGCCTATGTGGCAGACGGTCTTTCAGGCTTTCAGGTTGTGGATATCAGTAAAGCTTCCTCCCCCAGACTGGCGGCTTCTCTGGATACACCGGGAACAGCCGGAGGAGTGATCATTAGCGGGAGTCATGCGTATCTTGCAGATGGCTCTTCAGGACTGCAGATCATCAACATCAGCGATCCTTCACAGCCCAAACTTGAAGGTGTGTATGACACGCCGGGTACGGCTGAAAGTGTGGCTGTTTCCGGGAATATTGCCTACGTGGCGGACGGCTCCCCTGGACTCCAGGTTATTGATAGTACTCATCCTTCTTCTCCGGAATTAATCTCTTCATTTCTGACGTCCGGTTACGCTCGGGGAGTGACCGTGAGAGAGAATCGTGCTTTTGTCGGAAACCTGTATGATGGAGGCTTCCAGATTATCGATATCAGTGATCCAAAGGCTCTGAAAGTGTTAGCAACCCGCAAGTACACCATGTATAACGAAGCCTGGGATGTGACCGTGAGCGGTGACTATGCGTATGTTGTGGATTATTTTGCCGGCATTCATTTGTTGAGAATAACTGATCCCGCATCTCCTGTGGCTACAGGTCTCTACTACACGCCTGGTTCCATAATTGTGGCGGCCGCTATCGGCAAGATGATCTACGCTGTGGGCGATTTGTCAGGCTTGCAGGTGATAGACATCAGCGAGCCGAATGCGCCGAAAGTAGTTGCCTCCAGGGGACGGATGAGAGGAATTCATGGATTAACAGCGGACGGCGAATATGTCTATATCACGGACAGATGGTCACTCAAGACATACTCAGTCGGTGACCCATCGAAAACGAATATTATCCACACTCTTCGAACACCTGGGGTGGCAAGGACCGTGGTCGCACGGCAGAATTTGGTGTATATGACCTCTGACCATTCCGGCTTTCATGTCATAGATGTCAGCGATCCAAAAGCGCCTGAGATAATAGGCTCTTATCCAATGTCCGGGTTTGCCTATGGAGTCGCGGTCAGCGGGAACTATGCCTATGTAGCCAACAGCGACACAGGTTTTCATATCATAGACATCAGCTATCCTATGTCGCCTGATCTTGTGAGTTCTCTTGAAACGCCCGGCCTGGCGTATGGAGTGGCCATCAAAGGGCAATATGCTTATCTGGCCGATGGTGATTCAGGTCTGCAGATAATTGATATCAGCGACCCGAAAGCTCCATCGATTGTCGGCTCATGTCCCATTGAGGGTTTTTCCAACGGAGTGGCTATAAAAGGGAAATATGCCTATGTCTCGGATGAGATTAAAGGCTTGAGAAAGGTTGATATCCGCAATCCGAAAGCCCCGAAACTGGTGGCGCAATTCGATTCTCCTGGTGAGGCGGCAGGAGTCACCATTTGCGGTGAGTATCTCGTCCTATCAGACTCATTTTCTCTGTTGATACTCAAATGAGTGAAAATTGGAGTTAAAATTAGGGGCTGTCCCCAATTCAGAAAAAGGGGCCAGGCCATTTTTTTAGAAAAAATGAAGAAGGACGATTCTAGTTTTCTTGTCATTGCGAGGAACGTGGTGACGTGGCAATCTCATAAAGAGAAATACTAACAATGAAAATCACAGTCTGTGAATTGAACAATGAACCGGATGATTTTGCCAGAAACTGGGAGATGCTAGTTTCCCATGTTAAAGTTGAAAAAAGCGATCTTGTCCTTCTTCCCGAGATGCCTTTTTATCCATGGTTTGCCTGGAGGAAGGAGTTTGATTCATCTGTCTGGGAAGAGGCTGTCGACGCGCATGAAAAATGGGAGGACCGCCTTCATGAATTGGCTCCAGCCACAATCCTCGGAACACGCCCAATCAATCAAGATAGCAAACGCTTGAACCAGGCGTTCATTTGGGAAGAGGAAGCTGAACTTCAGGCCGCACGCTCTAAATATTATCTACCGAACGAGGAAGGATTCTGGGAAGCTTCCTGGTATGATAAAGGCGATAGAGATTTTGTTCCAATACAGACAGATAAAGCTCTGATCGGATTTGCTATCTGCACAGAAATCTGGTTTTTCGAATACTCCCGCGCTTATGGAAAAAAAGGTGTCCATATCATTGCCTGCCCACGCGCCACGCCGAAATCCACGCTGGATAAATGGCTTGTGGCCGGACGTGCCGCCGCCGTTGTCTCGGGGGCCTTCTGCATCTCGTCCAACCGCATTAATCTCAGCGGCAAAGGAGCCGACCTCGGTGGTCAGGGCTGGATTGTCGGGCCGGATGGAGATGTTCTGGACCAGACGACTCAAAAAAAGCCGTTCGTGACAGTCGAAATCGACCTGAATCAGGCTGAGAAAGCCAAGCGAACCTACCCCCGCTACGTCATAGAATAGGGGGCGTTTTCCAAGGTGTCACCTTAATTCATTCATTCCTCTATTTTGACCTGTATTATTAAAGATAATGGTTTGTGAATGGACTGAGTGGGCTAAGATGGGACTTTGGGGAACGTCCCCATCTTTATTGAATTTTGACATCTTTTTTTTCCTATGGTAGAAGCTACGGAAAGGAATATTTAAATTTGGATATGGGGAGGGCTTCATGGTGAAGCATAAATCAAAACTCAACCGGCGTGATTTTCTATCCTCTTCAGCCAAGATGGCTCTGGCTGCAGCCAGCCTCCCTTTGCTGAAGAAGTCACCAGTGCTGACGAAACCACTCGCCAGAAAATTAAAAGTGGCTCTGGTTGGAACAGGGATCAGGGGATGCGGCACCTGGGGAAAAACACTCATACAAAAATACAGCGATGTTCTGGATATGGTCGGTCTCTGTGACATCAATCCCATCCGGATGGAGTATGCCAAAGGCTACATGGAGGCGACCTGTCCAACGTTCACTGATTTCCAAAAAATGATAAAAGACACCAATCCGGACACAGTGGTCGTGACGACCACAGACTGTTTCCACGCTAAATACATCTGCCAGGCAATGAGGATGGGATGCGATGTGATCACTGAGAAACCCATGGCCACAGACGAGAAAATGGCCCAGGAGATCCTGGATACAGAGAGGAAAACAGGCAAGAAAGTCATTGTGACATTCAATTACCGCTACAGCCCTGAAGCCGTCAAGATCAAGGAGATCCTGATATCCAGGGAGATTGGAGATATCACCTCAGTTGATTTCAATTATTATCTGGATGTCTACCACGGTGCATCTTATTTCCGCAGATGGCACGGGCTTAAGCAATTCTCGGGTTCTCTCTTTGTCCATAAAGCGACGCACCATTTTGACTTGATGAACTGGTGGCTCTCTGCAGAGCCAGTGGAAGTCTATGCCCACGGGGAGCTTCGCACATACGGCTACAACAGCCCTTTCCGCAGTGTCCGCTGCATGAACTGCCCCCACACAGAGAAGTGTGATTTTGACTGGGATATCACCACGAACAAACACCTGATGAATCTCTACGTTAAAGCCGAATCTGCGGATGGCTATATCCGGGATTCCTGTGTCTTCCGGAAGAAGATCAACATCTGGGATACCATGACGGCTCAGGTCCAGTACCACAACCGGGTGATGATGAGCTATTCGCTGAATGCCTTTATGCCGTATGAAGGGTATTTTGTTGGCTTTAATGGAACGAAGGGAAGACTGGATGCCCGCATCTACCACAACCAGCCCTGGAAAGTCACCAGCCTGGCCGATTTCCGGATAACTCATAATTTTAAAACCAGCCAGACATTCAGCATGAAATCAGGCGGAAGCGGGCACTGGGGAGCCGATCAGATCATGCAGGACAAGATCTTCAGGAAACCAGGGCCAGATCCATTGGGACAGGCTGCAGGAAGCAGGCAAGGAGCGCTCTCCATCTTGATCGGAATCGCCGCCCGCCGCAGCATCGAACAGGAACGCCCGTTCAAAATCGAAGAATTGGTCAAGATGTAATAGAGAAATATGGGGAAGTAATGTAGGGATGTTCCCCAGATTAAGGAACTGCATCTTTGGTGAGAAGGGTTTGTTAGATTCAGCCCAAGAGTTTGGCGCATTTGAGAATGCAGAGTCACGACATTTTTCATCTCATTCCGCAACTTTATATTTCGCTATATCATGAATGACCTGATTTAAATAACCGAGGTGGCACCTTGGGGAACGTCCCCATATAACCATATATATGAAGGAGGACATCATGCCAGAAAAAGATGGCGCTCCAAAGAAATATTGTCCTGGACAATTATCCCGGCGAGAGTTTCTTGGACGCTGCACAGCGTATGCAGGGGGAATATCCGCCATGTCCTATCTCGCCTCGCATGGGTTGGCCCGGTCTTCATCGGGATTGGGATTATCGCCGTATACAAACAGCCCAACGAAAATCCGGCTTGTTTTGGCCCATCCCTCCTCCAAAGAGCCCTGCTGGCCGAACATAGGGTACGACTTTGAAGGACGGAAGAAGGAATTTTTGAAGATGATTCGAAAGGAGTGTCCGGACATCGAATTCCTTCCTGTGACGGCTCGAAAAGATCAGGATGCAAAAATGATTCTTCAGTCCGACGCGGAGGTCGATGGCTACATCGTTTACCTGGCCGGCTGCCTCTGGGGGAACGTGCCGGAAATCATTGCCTCATCTGGTAAACCAACGGTTTTTATCGACAATCTTTTCGCAGGCTCTGGGAAATTTTTGACTGGGTACGCCCGAGCCAGGCGGCAAGGTCTTAAAGTGGTCGGTGTTTCCTCTTCCAGTTTTAAGGATGTTGTTGAGGCGGCTGGCTGCATAGATTGCGTCAATAAGCTCCGTCACTCCACTGTCCTGGTTGTTGGCGGCCGGCCAGATAAGAAGATTGAGGAACATTTCGGGACGAAAATGCAAAAAATCGACTTCCCGGAAATCAGCGATGCGTACAAGAAAGCCGATCGGAACGAAGCGAAAAAATGGTCTGAGAGATGGATGAAAGAAGCGGCCAAGATCATTGAGCCTTCTCGGCAGGATATCGAAAAGTCTGCGGTCATGTATATCTCCATGCGGGACATGATGAACAAACACAAATCCAGAGCGATAACGGTCAACTGCCTGGGTGGTTTTTATGGCGGTCATATTCCCGCCTATCCCTGTCTGGGCTTTATGCAGCTCAACAACGATGGATATGTCGGAGCCTGTGAAGCTGACCAGCGGTCAACCCTGACTATGCTATTGATGACTTATCTGGTCAACCGGCCTGGATTCATATCCGATCCCGTGATCGATACGGCCAAGAATCAGATCATCTATGCTCATTGTGTGGCGCCCACTAAAGTTTTCGGTCCAAAGGGGACGACTAATCCCTACCATATCCGCAGTCATTCTGAGGACCGTAAAGGGGCGTGTAACAGATCACTCATGCCATTGGATGAGATGACCACGACAATATTGTTCGACGCAGGTAAGAAGCAAGTGATTCTGCATCAAGGAAAAACTGTGGCTAACGTGGATCTGGACTTGGCCTGCCGGAATAAGCTGGCCGTAGAAGTCAAGGGCGATGTTTACAAGCTGATGAACCACTGGGATACATGGGGATGGCACCGGGTTACGTTTTATGGAGATTATAAGAGACAAATTTACAACATGGCTTCCTTGTTAGGCTTTGAAGTATTTGAAGAAGCTTGATACAATAGGCGGCTGTTGGAATTTTTCGGAAGAGATTATTCTGATTATATTGATTAAAACGTGAGGTATATTTGACCTATTCAGGAGAGCAAGATGGCTTTGAGTAAAAAAGATTTTGAGGGCAAACAGATCAATTGTGATGCGTTAACTCTGGCAGATTTCTATGATTTTGAGAGTGATGACCTATTTGAGGTAGCGGATTATTTCTGGCTACTCATTCTCGATGCGATGAAGAAGAAGTACATGATTTATGGCCAGCCGATCATGTCTGCGCCAGCCGCTGAATTCAACGTCTATGACCATTTCTCCCATAAGGTCCGAAAATTCTTAAATTTCTGTTCTTACAACTATCTCGGTTATTCTCTGCATCCTGAGGTGATTAAAGCTGTCCAGAACACAATCGATGAATTCGGGACAGGCGCTGTGTCCGCGCCGCTCCTCAGCGGTTACTATGGTTTATTAAAGCAGCTGGAGGATGAGATTGCTCAAATGAAGGGGAAAGAATCCGCTATCGTGTTTTCAACCGGATACGCGACGAATCTTGGAATATTATCCGCGCTGTTGAGGCCCGGAGATATCGCACTGGTGGACATTCTTTCCCATGCGTCCATCTATGATGGAGCCAGGCTGTCCGGGGCCGAAATTAAAGTGTTCGGCCATAACAGCCCTCAACATCTGGAAAGAACCCTCAAGAGTTTGAAGACAAAAAGAGTGATTGTCTGTGTGGAGGGTGTGTACAGCATGGATGGGGACCTCTCCAACCTCCCCGAAATCATCCCGATCTGTAAAAAGCACGGAGCTAAAATACTGGTCGATGAGGCTCATTCCTCCCTTGTTTTTGGAGAAAAAGGCGGGGGAGTGGCGGAACATTTCGGCCTTGAGGATCAAGTCGATATTTCCATTGGCACGTTCAGCAAATCCTTCGGAGCGATTGGAGGGTATGCTGCGGGTACGGAGAAGCTCATGACCTATCTGAGGATTTTTTCAAGGTCTTACATGTTTTCCTGTGCCATGGCTCCTCACACAGCTGCAGGTATCCTTAAAGTCCTCGAGATATTCCGCAAGGACAAGTCAGCTTATGAAAAGCTCTGGAAAAACACCCGATACATGCACGCCAAGCTCAGGGAGGCCGGTCTGGATATCGCGGAGACAAAATCACCGGTTATCCCGGTTATGGCTGGCTCGGATTTGAGGCTGCGGGAGATCAGCAAAAGGCTTCAACAGAAAGGACTCTACACAGGCGTTGTCACTTATCCTGCGGTTTCCAAGAATAAAACCAGACTTAGACTCTCTGTTTCTGCAAATCATACCAGAGAACAGTTGGATGAGTGCGTCAGGATACTCAAAGAAGTCTACGACAGCATGAAAGACTGGAAACCGAGTCAGAATTGATAAAGGTGTCTTCGCGCGCCCCGCGAGGAAATCTAACAGCCGTGTCATTGCGAGGAACGAAGTGACGTGGCAATCTCATCCTTCTGTCATTGCGAGGAACGAAGTGATGTGGCAATCTCATAGCTAGGTCAGTGTCATTGCGAACAGAGTGAAGCAATCTCATAAAAATAAATGCATTTTATCCTTAGGAGATTGCCACGCTGCGCTCGCAATGACAAACATATGAGATTGCCACGCTGCGCTCGCAATGACATTCAAAAAGTGTTTTCGAATGAATGATCGAGCCTAGCGGTCCTCTCTTATTTCACAACAACTTTCTGTTTTTCGTCGTTAAAAGTCACGCGCCTGCCTGTATGCATCGCTTTGATCGTCATGCACAGGGCTACGGAGTGATCATATCCAGCCTTGATATCCGCATTTGTTTTTTTTCGCTCACGCACACAATCCATCCAGTTGCGCATGTGGTTAAAGCTGGCATTGTCGGTGCCCGTGTCAGCGGCTGTCTCCACTCCTCCCGCTTCTGAGATAGTCATTTCTGGCAGTCTGTTTTCATCCATTCCCATGGCTTCAGCCATTCTACGGGTGAGGCCGCCTTTCGGTGTGATCCTGTTGGTCTCCAGGTTGAGCATGCCGCCGTTCGAGAAATACAGCTCTTTAACACTTCCCGCAGAATTTGTCTGCCGGGAGGAATACACGACTTGGAATCCTTGGGACATATTCCGGAGGGGACCATAGTCAAAGACAGCGGTGAGCGTGTCCCAATTCTTCCGTCCATCTTTCCACATATACAACCCACCGTTGACCACCACACTCCGCGGACGCGGCAGGTCTGTGAACCAGTGCACGGTGTCGATCTGGTGGACCATCCATTGGCAGGGTATCCCGGAGGAATACGGCCAGAAGAGCCGGTATTCGATGTATTTGCGCGGGTTCCAAGGCTCAAAAGGACGGTTCATCAGGTACCGCTTCCAGTCCACATCCTCGTACCGGAGCGCTTCAACCAGATGTGGCCTCCGCCAGCGTCCAGGCTGATTGACATTCCAGGTCATCTCCACCGTGACGATGTCGCCAAACCGTCCCGAACGGATGAAATTGTTAGCCTGGATGTAGTTCTGGGCACTCCTGCGCTGAGTGCCGATCTGGACGACCTTGCCGCTGGTTTGAACCGATTTGAGAGCGGCCCGTGCGTCTTTCATCCGGCTCGCGAAAGGCTTTTCCACGTATGCATCGCAACCCGCCTCCACAGCTTGGATGCAGTGGAGCGCGTGCTGAAAGTCGGCCGTGCTGATGATCACCGCGTCCACCGTTCCTGAATCATACAGCTCCTCGTTGTTCCGCATACCGGCGATCTTTTTTCCAGTGAGCTTCTGGAGGAAACTCAAACCTTCTTCTCTGCGTCGCTTCCAGATGTCTGAGACAGCCACAATCTCGAAATTGAATTCGTCCGCATAGTTCTGGAAAGCGGGGATGAGTGTGTATCTGGCACGGTCCGAGAATCCAACAATGCCCACGCGCACGCGGTCATTGGCCCCTTGGATGCGGCGGTTGCTCATTGCCGGAAGAGCGATGGCGGCTCCGGCTGTGGCCGCAGAAACAGTCTTAATGAATTTCCGGCGTGTGATTTTTTCTTGACTCATGGTTAACCTTCCCTCATTTGTCTAACACAAGCATACTCACAAAAAGCCTGCGGTACAAATAAATCTTAATTTGTCTTGATTTCACGGATCTTAATGCTGCGGAACCAGGCCGCATCAGTGTGATCCTGGAGCACGATGTGCCCTTCCCGCTTCTTGGCAAAATCCGGATAAGCTCTGTATTTACTCGCGGCAAGGAGAGCTTCCATTTCGGGTGTTTCCAGTTCGTATTCCAGCACCTTGACTCCGTTGAGCCAGTGTTCTCCATGATTCCCGTTGAATAGTATTCGGGCCGCATTGAACTCGCCAGGAGGCTTCAGCGTTTTCCCTTCCGGCGCGATCAAATCATACAGGGCAGCCGCTGTTCTATCTGCGCCGGCTTTGGCATCCGGGTGGTTTTCGTCGTCGAGTATCTGGTATTCGAATCCGAGTGCGGCATGAACAGGTGGATGGGAAGTCGACATTTCTTCTGAAACATTATATTTGATGCCGCTGTTTCCCGCAGGGCTGATCTTCCATTCGAGGCAGAGCTCAAAATTCTCGAACGTCCGGGCAGTTAGAATATCGCCCCCCACGAGTGGCTGTCCGTCTTCCTGAAGGGGTACTTCTCTGCTGGGGACTTTTTTAATAGCTCCATCCTCTATGACCCAGTGGCCTTCAGGAATACTTTCCCGTCCGAGGCCACGCCAGCCCTCCAGACTTTTTCCGTCAAACAGGAGTATCCACCCTTCGTTTTTTTCTCTTTCAGTGAGTGCGTTGGGCCTGTGTTGAGTTTCAGTTGAGGATTCGCTCTTCTCCTTTTGACTGCAGGATAGAGAGAATGTTGAACAAATAAATAGAACCAGAAAGGCTGCCAATAATTTATGGCGCTGCATTTCACTAATCATAATTTTAGGGACAGCAAACTAACCTGAATTATTCATAAAATCTGCCGACTTCTCATTTACAATAACTGTATTTAGAGAAAAATTCACTTTATGTCGGCATCTTTTACCTTATGGGCGAGCCGATCTCACCCCATCTACTTCGTTACAGCGCAAGAGCGGTGGACGACCACGTCATCACGAGCAATCGAAGAGAGCGTGGTGAACTCATCATTCTTCGCGACCTGCATGAGATTGCCACATTCGCTACGCTCTTCGCAACGGAGTCTAAGGCAACCTCGACTCGTGAATAATCTACGTTCATGGGTAATTTAAAAAGAAGAAGAGTAAATGTCAAATGTTAAGATGCGACCCCTTTTTATAGCCAAGATGAACTCAAATATGTATAGTATGCGCATGAGATTTTTCCCTGTAAAGGAGATATCATGAAAAAAACAAGCCGAAGGGATTTTATGAAGACCGCAGGGATGGGAATGGCAGCGGCTTCACTGTCATCTTTCACCCTGGCCTCACCGGGATGCCGTGCGACAGATGTTGAAAAGCCACAAAAAGGTCTGAGCCTGGGTATGGCCTCCTATACATTCCGGAAATTTTCTCTGGAGGAGACTCTGGCCATGACGCAGAGGCTTGGGCTGAAGAAGATCGCGTTTAAGAGTTTCCATCTTCCGCTGGAGAGTACAGAAGAGGAGATAAAGGCTGTTGCCAGAAAAGTCCAAGAAGCGGGCATTGAACTTTATGGTTGCGGTGTGGTGTACATGGAGAATGAAGAGGAAGTCCATCGGGCTTTCAATTATGCGCAGGCGGCAGGCATGAAGGTTATCATCGGAGTTCCGGAGCATGAGCTTCTCAGCCTGGTTAATCAGAAAGTCAAAGAGTTCGACATTCAGGTGGCTATCCATAATCACGGCCCGACTGATAAACAGTATCCCACTCCGGAGAGTGCCTATGAGAGGATCAAAGACCTCGACCATCGAATTGGGCTTTGCATCGATATCGGACATACCCAGCGCTGCGGCGTGGACCCATCCGAATCCGCAGAGAAGTTTGCTGGCCGTTTGCTCGATGTGCACATAAAGGATGTCTCGGCTGCGGCAGGGGAGGGGACGACTGTTGAAATCGGCAGGGGCGTCATCGATATCCCCAGGTTCGTTCGAACGCTTCTCAACCTGAATTACCAAGGAAACGTATCATTCGAGTTTGAAAAAGATGCGGATGACCCCTTGCCCGGAGTCGCGGAATCTGTCGGATATGTCAGAGGAGTGCTCTCTGCCCTCTGAGAGAAGTGAAGTCAATAATCTGAATTCTCCATGTCGACAG
>JASFPJ010000028.1:0-17553 GCA_050116035.1 Candidatus Aminicenantota bacterium
AACACCAGGCTATTCTTTTCCAGATCGAGCAGGCACAGGCCTCTCTCCAGAGCACTCTGGATACCCTGAGTAAAACCGTCTACAACTCCCCGATTGACGGGATAATCACAAGCCTGCGCGTGGAAGAGGGAGAGATCGCCATGATCGGCACGATGAACAATCCAGGAACCATCCTGATGACCATCGCTGACCTCTCTGTGATGGAAGTGGAAGTGGAAGTCGACGAAACAGACGTCATCGGAGTCGAAATCGGACATCGGGCGGAAGTGAGAGTGGATGCCCTGCCTGACCAGACTATTGAAGGAAAAGTCACTGAAATCGGAAGTTCCGCCCTTCAACAAACAACGACTGCCCAGGAATCTAAGGACTTCAAGGTCGTTATCACTCTCGAGAATCCCCCAGAGAGCCTCAAGCCTGGCCTTTCCGCTTCAGCGGATATAATCACAGCCGAAAAACAAGATGTCCTGGCTGTACCGATATCCGCTATTGTTCTCAGAGAAAAAGAAGAAGAAAACAATAAAAATAATGAACAGGAAGAAGGAGTTTATATCGTCGAAAACAGCCGGGTGAAATTTTTCCAAGTGGAAAAGGGAATCATGGGTGAGATGATGATAGAAATCATATCCGGTTTGGAAGAAGGGCAAGAAATCGTTGTCGGCCCCTACAGCGCCCTCCGTCAGCTTAAAGATGATATGCTCATCAAACAGGAAGAAAAAAAGGAAGAATAAGAATCATGACAAGCGAAAACAACATCGTAATCTCTGCGGAGGACCTATGGAAAATTTATCAGTTAGGGAAACAGGAAGTCAAAGCGCTCTGCGAGGCCACATTCAACATTTCCCAGAATGAATTTGTGGCCATCATGGGGCCTTCCGGTTCTGGAAAATCAACCCTGATGAACATCATTGGTTGTCTCGATACGCCGACAAAAGGGAAATATTCCCTCAAAGGGAAGGCGGTCAGCACTCTCAGCGACAATGAACTTGCCTACATCCGCAATACCGAGATTGGGTTTGTCTTTCAGGTCTTCAACCTTTTGCCCCGGGCCACAGCATTCCACAACGTGGAAATTCCCCTCATCTATAAAGGAGCCAAGAAGAAAGAGCGAGAGGAAAAAACTTTAAGAGCCCTTGAAATGGTTGAGATGAGCGATCGAATGAACCACCGCCCTTCTGAGCTCTCAGGAGGCGAGAGGCAAAGAGTCGCCATTGCTCGCGCGTTGGTCAACGAACCTTCAATTTTGCTTGCTGATGAGCCGACGGGAAACCTGGACTCTAAAACAGGTCAAGAAATTCTATCCCTGTTTCACAAAATACACTCCCAGGGAAACACAATCATCATGGTCACTCACGATAGGGATATTGCCGATCAGGCCCAACGGATTCTTTTTCTCAAAGATGGAAGGATCATTGAAGACAAACGCAAAGGAGAATAAGACATGAACTTTTTTAGCCGTTTGCAGGGAGTATTTTTCAACCCCAAGGACACACTCAAAGCAATCTCAGAAAAGCCGGTCTGGATTGACACAATGATTATCCTTCTTGTTATCATAATGATCTTTTCCTTTATCATCACGCCCTACGCCCAGAAGGACCAGCTTCAAGTCCTGAAAACTAATGTTGAACTGCAGGAAAGACTGGGAGAAGAAAGATACCAGCAACAGCTTGAGTTCTTGGAAAATCCACCCTCATGGTATTTCTTAGTGACCTCCATCATTGGTCCATTCTTCGTTACGTTGATCGGTTTCTTCCTTCCTCCTTTGATTCTTCTTGCGTTTGGAAGAATGTTCTCGACTGAAGGCAATTATAAGCAAACCATATCAGTCTACCTCCACGCAAGCATTGTACACAATATCTTCGGGAACGCGGTCCGGCTCGTCCTGATTCTCACCCGAAAATCTGTCATGCAGACGACGACAAGTCTCGCCCTCTTTTTCCCTCGAATGGAGATCACCTCAACTAGCTTTAGAGTGTTGAGTCAGTTTGATTTCTTCCAGATTTGGTTTTTTGGAATACTCGCCTTCGGATTGTCATCCGTCTTCAAGATTGATATAAAGAAAGCCCTCTTTCTCTCCTACGGATTCTGGTTTCTCAAGAGCCTCCTGTATATTGGCTTAGGAGCACTGGGCGGTCAATTCGGCGGATAAATCCTGGCTTCCGTTTGACAGAGAGTCCCTTCACCAATACATTATAGGTATGGAAGAAGGAAGTCTTCCCAGAAACCCACCTCACAGGACGCCTATCCATCACCTCTATTCCATCCCAACGGGAAATAGCTCCTGCCGCTCGCCCATTCCAGGAGACGAAACCGCACTCCTCGAAAACTTCACCACAACAGGAGAAAAAAATTGAAAAGGAAACAGATTCTCGCTCTCTTAATCTTCATTACTATTCTTGTGATTTTTCTCTTGATTAAAATTGCACTGTAAAGCCAGAAATCTCATCGTCCTTCTTGGGCCCACTGGGGTCGGAAAAAGCTCTACCGCAGTAAAGCTCGCTAAGGAATTCGCGGGTGAAATCATCAACTGTGACTCCATGCAGGTGTACAAAGCCTTTAATATCGGAACAGATAAAATTCCCCTAAATAAAAGGGAAGGCATTCCCCATCATCTCTTAGACGTCGTTGATCCTTCGACTCAATTCACAGCCGCCGACTTTGTTGCTCTCGCATTAAAGGCTGTGACCGAGATCATTAAAAAAAAGAGGCTTCCTCTAATCGTTGGAGGAACCGGACTCTACCTGAAGGCTCTCATCGATGGCCTTTTTCCGGGTGGAAAGAGCCATCCCAGGCTTCGTCAGAAATTGGAAAAGGAAGCCCAGAAAAAGGGTTTGGAGAGCCTGAGAGCAAAACTCAAGGAGGTCGACCCAGTCTACAGCCATAAAATTCACAGCAACGATAAAGTCAGGATCATCCGGGCGTTAGAAGTCTATCTCTCGACAAAAAAACCGTTTTCTGAGCACTTCTCCCACACCAAATCTTCAGTGGAAGATTTCAATATCATCAAAATTGGGTTAAAATTAGAGAGACAAGAAATTTACAAAAAAATAGAACAAAGAACAGACAAGATGTTCGAAAGGGGTCTCATCCAGGAAGTGGAAGATCTTCTCCAAAAAGGAATCGATGAGAGCTCTCCACCCTTCCGTGCTCTCGGCTATAAACACGCTCTTCAGTATCTCAGAAAAGAAATTTCCCTGGAGGAAGCCATCTCTCTCACCAAGAGAGATACACGCCGCTATGCAAAAAGACAAATGACCTGGTTCAAGAAGATGGAGGGAATAGAATGGTTCTCTCCACATGATTATTCGTCAATTGTAAAGACCATTAAGGATCGTCTCGAATAAAAAATGGAAAAAGCTATCCTCATCCATCTCTCAACAAACAGGAAGGAAAAATCAGATGCCGAAGAATCCATGAAGGAACTCAGAGGTCTGGCCCATGCCGCGGGGGCTGAAGTCGTCGAAGAAATCTTCCAGTTCCGCCCAGGTATCAGTCCAAAATACCTCATAGGAGAGGGAAAAGTCTCAGAAATCAGCCAACTCAAAGAAGAAAAAGAGGCCGAACTTATCATTTTCGACAACGACCTCAGCCCAATCCAGCAGCAGAACCTGGAGGACGATGTTCAGGTTAAAGTCATAGACCGAACACAATTGATACTCGATATATTCGCACAAAGAGCCAGGAGCAAAGAAGGAAAACTCCAGGTCGAGTTGGCACAGCTCAACTATTATCTTCCTCGT
This sequence comes from Candidatus Aminicenantota bacterium, assembly GCA_050116035.1. Lineage (GTDB taxonomy): Bacteria > Acidobacteriota > Aminicenantia > Aminicenantales > Aminicenantaceae > SOIA01. The sequence goes on from JASFPJ010000028.1 coordinate 3,738, forward strand.
CTGCTCGGGAAGGGAACAGCTCTGTCTCGTCTGGGGGGAGGCATCGGAACTCGAGGCCCGGGAGAAAAAAAGCTTGAAGAAGACAGACGGAGAATCCAGGACAGGATTTCAAAGATAAAGAATGAAATCATGAAAATCCAAAAGAGACGCGCCACCCAAAGAAAAAGGAGAAAAAGAAGCCCCATTCCTGTCGTGTCGCTCGTGGGATACACGAATGCTGGAAAATCCACTCTGTTCAACCGCCTCACTCGAGAAAAAATGTTCACATCCCCCCAGCTATTTGCGACTCTCGATCCAATCCTGAGGCGTGTGAGCCTTCCCGATGGTCTCCATTTCTTCTTGAGTGACACAGTCGGATTCATTAAAAAAATCCCAGTGGAACTCATCACTTCCTTCAGAGCGACTCTCGAGGAACTCAAGGAAGCAGATTGTATCCTTCATGTGATAGATATCAACTCCTCTACCTTTGAAAGACAAATCTCCGCTGTGGAGGCAACCCTTTCGGATATTGGGATTCCTGATATCCCAGTTATCAATATTTTCAACAAAATCGACCTGCTTCCGAACAAACAGGAACTTCTAGAAAAAAACCAGTCCTCAGATGGCGGTTCCATCCATGTTTCCGCAAAATCAGGCGATGGGATCCTGGACCTCAAAGGCCATCTCAGGTCTGTTCTGTTTCGAGGTATGGAATTATTCTATCTGCGCATCCCCAAATCTCAAAAAGAACTGGTCGAATCCTTCTCGAGATGGACAATGGTCTTGAAAAGAAGGGAAAACGGAGATTATTCTGAATTGAAAATCATGGCCGACCCTCAGAAATTAGTCAATTATCTTCCTTATATAAAAAGAGGAGAAGAAAATTGGTAAGAAAAACATTGCTCATTTTTTTGCTTATGATATCGCTTTGGTTCTGTGCAACGACCAAAGTTCCAATTTCATCCATCCACATCGGTAATCTCCCCACTTCAATCGTATCCGAACTGTCACTTGACGAGAGAATACTTGCCGAAGAAGCATGGGCTGACCTGAAGCAGGGGCGGGGAAGCAAGGCCGAAAAAACAATTACAAGACTGGGGGAGGAAAGCCTGATTTACTCCTTGGGCTTAGGTTACGTCAATTATCTGATGAACAAGCTCCAAACAGCTGAAAGATACTTCCGAATGGCTCTGCAGGATCAGCCCGAGCTTGCGCTCGCTCATTCAGGTCTGGCCCAGATATATCAAAAAACAGGCCAAGAAGACAAAGCTTTCGCTGCTCTCAGAGAAGTGCTCAAAACAGAACCGGAAAATCTCTGGGCGAATCAACAGTACGAAGCCCTTAAGAGTAGAAAATTGGAAGAAGTCCTGGCGGAAGCCCAAGCTGCCCTGGAGGCAGACGACGTAAAAAAGGGCAAGGCCGCCTTATTGAAAGCCTTGTATTATGCTCCTCAGCACACATATGCTCATCTCACACTCGCTGAAATCTATAAAACGGAGAACAAGCTGCAGAATGCTCTTGTCCATCTTAAAGCCGCAAGTTCGACTGACCCGGAAAACAAAGATATCCTCAGAAATTATGCTGAAACTCTTTTCCAGGCTGGCCAGTCCACCAAAAGCCTGGCCATCTATGAACAATTGATTAAGCTGGAGCCGGAAAATGAAGAAATTAAAACTCAGATCGACAACCTGAGAAGCCAGCTCGGTATTTTTGAACTTCCCGGCCTGTATGACTCTATCCCCTCTTCTCAAGCTGTTACCAGAGAAGAGATGGCGGCCCTCCTCGCAGTCAAGTTCAAAGGGATCGTGGATGAATCCACGCAATCGCCTCCCATCATAATCGACATATCCACTTCTTGGGCCTCAAAATTCATTCTTCAAATAACCTCTTTGCGTATCATGGGCATATATTCGAATCATACCTTCCAGCCGAAAAAAACCATGAATCGAGCGGAAATCGCTGAAACCCTCTATTACTTCATCAGCTATCTAGAGAAAAAGGGATACAAGTTCATTCAGCAAATCCCTTCGGATAAAATCAGAATCTCAGATGTGTCGCCTCAGAATTATTATTACGCATCAATTGTCAAAATGCTATCCTACGGCCTCATGGAACTCACGATGGATAGAGCCTTTCAGCCCGAGTTAACTGTATCCGGAGAAGAGGCCATAAAGCTCCTGGATATCCTCTTGGCCCTGGTTAAATAAGATTTTTGAGTGGACAAAGAAAAGAGAAGCCGCTCTTCGATGAAAGCAGAAAAGAATAGCGATTGGCTGAAGCTGCCCAATGTTCTCAGCCTTTTGAGAATCCTTCTTATTCCAGTCTTCCTGGTCTTGATGGTCAACCGAAAAACGGCTGAAGCCTTTTATATCTTTCTTTTTGCGGGTTTGACGGACGTCTTGGATGGTTTCGCGGCTCGACTCCTGCATCAGAAGACAAAAATCGGAGCTATTCTTGATCCAGCGGCAGATAAATTATTGATGACGGCCTCTTTTATTATACTGACTATCCCTGCGCTCAACTCGCCAAATGTTATTCCCTTCTGGTTGACAATCTCTGTAATCGGCCGAGACTTGCTCATCGCCTCCGCCGCTTTAGTCCTCTATTTGCTGAAAGGACAAAAAACTTTTCTCCCATCCCTTCTTGGAAAAACATGCACTGTCCTCCAGGTCATGGTCCCTCTTCTCGTTCTTCTGCTCAACACCAGAGGGATTTCAACTCCTCTACTCCTCTGGCTCTATTATCTCACTCTTCTCTTCACGTTTCTCTCTGCGGTGCATTACTCTTTTATCGGCTACAGGATGCTTTCCCAATCCCGGGAAGTATAGATTGAACTCATGACTTCAGCGGATGAAGCCCTTGAGTGAAGTTTAACGTTGGACTCTTGAGATCCTCTCTATGCGTGGGAATAAAAAAGTCGTTAAGGGGATTGCGTAAAGCGCACAGCGGTGCTATTATGCTCAAAATAAGAGGAGGCTCCCCATGAGTGAACAGGAAAAAATAGCAAATAGAATCGACCGCTTCCGCGATGAAATGATCGATTTTCAGATCAAGCTCTGCGCCAGTCCTGCTATTTCGCCAGCAAGCGGAGGAGAAGGGGAAGCTCAAAAGGCAGAGATTCTGCTCGACTTCTTGAAGAAAAACGGGTTTAGCCACATCGAAGTCATCAAAGCTCCTGACCTGGATGCGCCGGCAGGTCACCGACCGAATATCCTCGCACTCTACAAAGGAAAAAGTGACTCCAAGACTATATGGATAATGACGCACATGGATATTGTCCCTCCTGGAGAACTGGCTCAGTGGAGAGGGGATCCCTTTAAAGCATGGGTGGAAGAAGGAAAAATCTATGGCCGGGGAGTGGAAGATAACCAACAGGATATGGTGGCTTCTCTGTATGCAGTGAAAGCCTTTCATGAGGAAGGCTTGAAGCCGAATTACGACATAGGCATCGTTCTAGTGGCTGATGAGGAGACAGGGAGCAAGAAAGGAATTGACTATGTCCTCAGCCACAGCAACGCCTTCCGCAAACAGGATTTGATCATCGTTCCAGATGCCGGAAACGAAGAGGGGACCATGATCGAGGTTGCCGAAAAAAGCATTCTCTGGCTAAAGTTTAAGACGCTCGGCAAACAGGCGCACGGGTCAACGCCTGAAAAAGGGGTCAACAGTTTCAGGGCGGCCTCTTTTCTTGTGACCGAACTGAATAACCTCTATAAGATTTTTCCTGATAAAGACACTCTTTTCGACCCTTCCATTTCAACATTTGAACCAACGAAAAAGGAACCGAATGTTCCCAATATCAATACCATCCCGGGAGAAGATGTGTTCTACATGGACAGCCGCCTCTTGCCGGGATACACGATTGAAGAGGTCACCAAAGCCATACAAAAAATGACAACGAAGATCGAAAAGGAATTTAAAGTGGAAATTATCATTGAAGAGGCACAGAAAGCGCCTGCAGCCCCGCCGACTTCTGCAGAGGCACCGGTCGTTCATGCCTTAAAAAAAGCGATCAAAGCCATATACGGAAAGGAAGGGAAAGCGATTGGAATCGGGGGTGGAACAGTTGCCGCTCTGTTTCGGAACGCCAATTTCGAAGCGGCCTGCTGGTCAAAAGTAGACGAAACCGCACATCAACCCAACGAATACTGCATAATCGATAATATGATGGGCGATGCCAAGGTGTTTGCCCATATCTTCCTCCAGGAGTGATAAAAAACTTCGATAGGCTCGTGACTTTCCCTGACTCGCCTACAGAAATTCAGGATAAAAACGAACAATATAAGGTGGAACATTGGATAAACACATCCTGGTTTTAACAACAGCCCCAGAGGAAAAAAGCGGCCAGACAATTGCCACGCATTTGTTGGAAGAAAGACTGGCAGCCTGCGTGACCATTTCTCCCGCTTCTCAGTCTCTCTACTGGTGGAAAGAAAAAATTGCAAAAGAGCCAGAACACATTCTCTTCATTAAAACCAGAGCGGCTCTTTATCCAGAACTGGAAAAAAAGATTCGAGAGATTCACCCGTATGAGGTTCCGGAAATCATCGTCCTTCCTATCCAGAAAGGCTCGACAGAATATTTGAACTGGATTGATAAGGAAACCAAAAGCTAGGAATACTTCCTCTGGACTTTCTGAGCGATTTTTATGGTGTTGAGATGGATGGAAACAGTATCTCTCACATCAAAGGCATAGCCACCCGCGAATAGAACGGCCACAGGAAGGCGAAGTTTCCGGGCTTCCTCGATCACGATCCTGTCCCGTTCCCTCAGGCCTTCATGTGTCAGCCTCAGACTCCCCAACTGATCTTTTTCGTAAGGATCAGCTCCCGCAAGATAAAAAACCAGATCAGGCTGAAACTCCTCATACAGACGCGGGAAATACGAACGGAGCTTTTTCAGATATTTCTCATCTCCGTCCCCTGACCACAGGCCCACATCCACAGAACTCGAGGGCTTTTGAGCCGGATAGTTATCCATCTGGTGAATAGAGAAAGTGAACGCATAGTCTTTTTTTGAAAAGATGAAGGCATTTCCATTCCCCTGATGAAGGTCACAATCAACAACCATGGCCTTCTGTATTTTTCCCTCGTGTTTCATCTTCTCCAAGGATACGGCCACATCATTCAAGACACAGAAGCCTTCCCCGTGGTCAGGAAAAGAATGATGAAATCCACCACCGATATGCACGGCGAGGCCATCCTCAAGAGCCCTTTCAGCCACAAGAATGGTTCCCCCCACGAACCGCAGCGCAAATTCCAGAAGCTCTGGTGAATAAGGAAGTTCTAGGGTTAATATTTCAGAATGGGATAGAGTCCCTGATTTCAATTTCTTTATGAATCGGGGAGTATGAACCAAAAGGAGATCTTCATCTGTGGGAAGAAGGGGAAGAAGAAAATCGTCTTTTTTGGCTCCCATGCGGAGGAGCGCTTCATAGATGAGCCTGTACTTCTCTACTGGAAAGACATGCTCTCCGATGTTGACCATCCAGTAATCATCGCTGTAGATGAATTTAAAAGGAAATCCGCGCTTTCGCAATAAGTGGACCATGTCTATCATTCAATCAATCAGGCTTTGATAACTTTGATAATCTCGCCGTTAGGCCTTGCAAGTCGAAAAACAAGGATCAGGATTTGCCAATACTTATGCATGTAAGACAAGAATTAAATATAAATCTGGCAATCCTGATAAAGCCTAACCCTAGAATACTGATTCAACTTCCATAGCCTGACTCCACCACTTCCATCAGGACTTATCCGTTTTCTCCATCAGCGCGATTTGGGCCGCAGCCAGACGAGCAATGGGAACCTGATAGGCAGAACAACTCACATAGCTGAGGCCGATTTTATGGCAGAAGAAGATGGAACGGGGGTCTCCACCATGAACACCGCAGATGCCGATTTTTAGGTTGGGCTTTGTTTTCCGGCCTTTTTCAACAGCCATCCTCATGAGCTCCCCGACTCCGTCGACATCCACAGTCTCAAAGGGATTGTTCTTCCAGATTCCATGGGCCAGATAATGGGCCAAAAAACCAGCTCCGTCATCCCTGGAAAGGCCGTAAATCGTCTGTGTTAAGTCATTGGTCCCGAACGAAAAAAACTCGGCTTCCTCCGCTATCTTGTCAGCAGTGATGGCCGCGCGCGGAATCTCGATCATCGTTCCCACCGAATACTCCACTTTGACATGGTACTCATCCATCACTCGGGCAGCTACTTCCTGGATAATCCGCTTCTGGTTGGAAAGCTCTTCTTTTGTTCCGACGAGAGGAACCATGATCTCAGGGTAAGCTCTCTCCCTTTCCTTGGCCAGCTGACAGACTGCCTCGAAAATCGCAGTCGCTTGCATTTCGATGATTTCAGGATAAGAAATTCCCAGGCGACAGCCTCTGTGCCCGAGCATGGGATTGAATTCGGAAAGAGCTTTGACACGTTCGAGAAGTTTTTCCACTTCCCGGATTTTATCCTGCTTACCCTTCGACGCTTTTAAAACCGCAAGCTCCACCATGAGGTCTTCTTTCCGAGGGAGAAATTCATGCAGAGGTGGATCGAGCATGCGGATATTGACTGGATGGCCTTTCATCGCCTTAAGCAATCCATAGAAATCTTTTTTCTGATACGGCAGAAGTTTGCTCAAAGCTTTCCGTCTGTCCTCTTCGGTTTCGGATAGAATCATCTGTTTGATAAGAGGGAGCCTTTCTTTCTCGAAAAACATGTGTTCTGTCCGCGCCAGTCCGATTCCCTCAGCTCCCAATGCGAGTGCTACCTTTGCATCTTCCGGTGTGTCCGTGTTGGCCCGAATCCATAATTTTTTCACCTGGTCAGCCCAGTAAAGCAGTTTTGTAAAATCCTGGTAAATCTCTGATTCCTTTGATTTCTTCTCTCCGCTGATGACTTGTATAATTTCAGAAGGCTGAGTGGGTATTTCACCCAGAAAAACCTCTCCTGATGTTCCATCGATAGATACCCAATCTCCCTCTTTGACTTTTGCTTCTCCAACGAGAAAGAATCTATGTTCTTCATCAGGCCTTATGTCTCCACATCCGACAACAGCCGGTTTCCCCATCTGTCGTCCGACAACAGCGGCATGGGAGGTCATGCCACCCGTCGCAGTGAGAATCCCTTGCGATGCGCTCATCCCATGAATGTCATCCGGGGATGTCTCATCCCTGACAAGCAGGACCTTTTTCCCTTTTTTTTCCCAGGCGACAGCTTCATCAGCCGTGAACACCACATGCCCGGCCGCCGCGCCGGGTGAAGCCGTAAGTCCCTTGGCGAGGACTTGAAATTTTTCTTTCTCCGCCGCATCAAAAACAGGATGGAGAAGCTGGTTTAACGCATCAGGCTCCACCAACATCAATGCTTGTTCTTTACTGATCAGGCCTTCCTCAACCATATCCACAGCAATCTTGACAGCGGCCAAACCTGTCCGTTTGCCGCTCCTTGTCTGCAGCATATACAGCTTGTCTTCCTGGATGGTGAACTCAAAATCCTGGACATCACGGTAGTGTTTCTCCAGCCTGCTGGTGATCTGCTTCAATTCTTTGTGAGCCGATGGCATTTCCTTTTCCAATGATCTCAGGGGAGCAGGCGTTCGAACCCCTGCCACGACATCCTCTCCTTGAGCATTGAAAAGATATTCGCCGTACAACTCTCTCTTTCCAGACGCTGGATTCCTTGTGAATCCAACACCTGTCGCAGATCTCTCTCCAATATTCCCAAAAACCATCTGCTGGACGTTAACGGCCGTCCCCAGGTCATCTGGGATGTAATTCAAACGGCGATAAGTCACGGCACGAGGATTGTTCCAGGATTCGAACACAGCTGAAATGGACATGAGCAGCTGGTCTTTCACATCTTGAGGAAAATCCTTCCCCGTCTCTTTTTTGATGAGTTTTTTATAATCAGAGATCAATCCTTCCAGGTCTTCTTCTGAGAGTTCGTGATCTTGAGCGACCTTTTTCTCTCCCTTCTTTTTTTTCAGAATTTCTTCAAACTTTTTCTTGGGGATTCCCAGGACGACGTCTCCGAACATGTGAATCAAACGGCGATAGCAGTCTAAGGCGAACCGTCTGTTCTGACTCTTTCCGGCCAAGGCATCGAGAGTCTTATCATTCAGACCAAGGTTGAGAACCGTATCCATCATACCTGGCATGGAGATCTTTGCGCCTGAACGCACAGACACGAGAAGTGGATTTTTCTCCCCTCCGAATGTCTGTTTGGTCATATCCTCCAGCCTTTTCAAGTGGCGAAGAATTTCCTGTTTGGTATCAGGGGGAATTTTATTCCCCAGCTTTGCGTAAGAGTTGCAGGTTTCTGTCGAAACCGTAAAACCTGGGGGGACAGGCAGCCCGATTCCAGCCATTTCAGCCAGGTTGGCTCCCTTTCCTCCGAGGATATCCTTCATATTTTTATCGCCTTCAGTCCTATCCTTTCCGAAAAAGTACACATGTTTTTTTGACATCGTCTAACTCCTCATTAAATTAAACCAAAAATATACACATATCCCTACTAAAATTCAAGTAACCTGGGGTCACGGTTGGGGTCGCATCTCAACATTCGACATTATTTGGGATCAGGCCTTGCTAGGATAAGTGTTAAGTGTCTGATATATATGTTTAAATCTTCTCCTGCTGATATGGCCTAATCCTATTTTCTTCAAAATGCTAAGCTGGGATGCGCTTTTTTCCCGAGATGAGCTGAATGTCAAATGTTAAGATGCGATCCCTTTTTTCTTCTTTGCGGGATACTGGAAAAAAATATGCTGAGCGAGAAAAAGAGCAAAACACAATCCATCAACAATAATTTATAATCCACGCTCCGACTGAGGCTCCCGAAGCAGCCGCAATCAATATCCAGCCCCCTTATAAGGGTCACGATAATCAGCCCGAGAAAAACCACCAAAGAACCGGATAGTATGAAGGAAGCCGATTCACGGAATATTCCCAAGAGCAATAATAATCCGCAAATTACCTCTATCCAAGGAATGATGAGCGCCAGGAAAAGCGACACAGACTGGGAGAAAATCCTGTAGTTGGCAATGTTCTGGGCAAAATCCAGAGGGTCGAATATTTTTGAGAGTCCTGCCCAGATAAACACTCCTCCGACCACAAGCCGGAATAAAAGAAGAATATACTTATTTCCAATCATCTTCCCTGGACACAGGCAGCCCCTCTCTCACCCATTCTTCCCAGCCGCCAAAAAAGATTCTGATATCCTGAAAGCCATTTTCATGAAGCAGCTTGGCGAGTTCTACGCTCGACTGACATTCATTCGCATCACAGTACACCACATAAATCCCCTCAAGAGGGTACGGTTCCATATTCAAATCCTCTTTCTTCTTCTTCTCCACGAATGGGATGTTCACCGCTCCAAAAATGTGGCCTTCTTTGAAATCCTCTGTCGCCCGGCTGTCAATAAACAGCGCACTTCCTGTCGCAAAGAGCTCCTCAGCTTCTCCGAGTGTGATGAAGACGACCGAAGAGTATTCCTCCAAAGAGAAAAATCCGTACTGGAACTCCCCGCTAAAAAATCTTTTAATCAGAGAAAAATTCGCTCCCAATCCAATAATTGAACTGAAGAGCAGAATGAATGCCATGCGCAGGATCATCTTTTTTAAAGACAAGGGCCCTGCGCTTGACCGCTTCAGAGTAGCAATTACTGTTTGAATAGACATCTCTGTTTAACCAAAAAAATGAGTCATACGCTCCATAAGAAAATCATCTTGAGTTATCGGATAGATCCTGAACAGGGATCTGTTGTCCATACTCAATAATTTAGTAACATTTTTTGGATGTCATTGCCACGCTTCGCTCGCAATGACACTTTTACCCTCAGCATTTCTAATTAAAGTGTCACTTATTTACTGAGCAGAAACATCTGTCTGTCTTGTTAAAAAAACTCAAGACCTATGAAAATAAACTCTGGTACTTTTTCAGCCCTTCCTTGAAAACGACCAAAGCCCGTTTTAAATCCTCTTCTTTGAGGACGTAGGCCATCCGCACCTCATCCTTGCCCTTTCCCGGGGTGCAGTAGAAACCTTGAGCAGGAGCCACCATCACTGTTTCCTTATCGTGATGAAAATCAGTGAGCATCCACTGGACAAAATGTTCACAATCTTTAATCGGGAGCCGCACGATGATGTAGAAAGCCCCTTGAGGTTTATGGATGACAATTCCTTCGATATCCTTCAGCCCATCGAATAAAACATCTCTTCGTCTCTCGTATTCCTGCTTGACAGGCTTGAAGTAATCCAATCCCATGCGGTAAGCCGCCAGCGCCGCCTTCTGCTCCACAGAAGGGGGACAGAGACGGGCTTGAGCGAATTTGAGAACGGCCTGATACACATCCTCATTCCGGGTGACAACCGCTCCCACACGGGCCCCGCAACTGCTGAAGCGCTTGGATATACTATCCACAACAATAACTCTGTCCTTGACTTCTTCGTATTCCAGGAGGCTTTTGTGTGTTCCCCCATCATAGACGAACTCCTTGTAGACCTCATCTCCGATGAGAAACAGGTCATGTTTTTGGACAATCGAAACGACCCGCTCCAGCTCTTCAGGAGTGAAAACAGTTCCTGTGGGATTGCTCGGAGAGCAGAGCAGGATGGCTCGGGTTTTCGTCGTGATCCGGGCTTCAATCTCATCGGCCGGAGGAAGGCGAAAACCATCCTCCACCCGCAGAGTCAGCGGAACGATTTTGACATTGGCGAAGGCCGCGTATCCGTTGTAGTTGGTGTAGAAGGGTTCAGGGATGATGATTTCATCTCCCGGGTCAGCCACGGCGCTGAACGAAAAATGGATGGCCTCCGAACCGCCGATGGTGATGACCACATTCTCTGAATCGATGGGGATGCCATAGGAATGGAAATAATCAGCAATAGCCTGCCTCAACTCCAGGAATCCCTGGGCCGGGCCATAACTCAGAACCTTCTCGTCATAACTGTGAAAGGCATCCATGATCGGCTGTGGCGTCGGGATATCCGGCTGTCCGATGTTCAGGAAGTAAACATGAATACCCCGCTCCTGGGCTTTATCCGCATAAGGCTTCAACTTCCTTATGGGAGACGGTTGGATCTCTCGACCCCTTTTGGAAATATCCATTTATGATTCCTCCCTGTATATGTATGAAATGGGAAGAGGTTTGATTATTATTCAAACGGAAGGGGGTTGTCAAAGTTTTTATTGCCATCGGAAAGAGATTCTGATATTTTGGTCTCGGTATTTTGAATCAGATGCTCAAGGATCCTCTCGCGCGAATAGTCGGTAAAAAAAGCTGGGGGGATTACTTCCTTCTGGCACTGGAATCCCCCCGCATTTCCGCCCAAACTCAACCCGGACAGTTCATCATGGTCCGCGTCAACGCCCCTCCCTCTCCTCTTCTGCGGCGCCCCTTCAGTATTCATTCCACAAACGAGAGAACAATCGAGATATTCTTCCAGATAACCGGACTGGGAACAGAGCTTTTGAGCCAACACGATCCTGAGGACACACTCGACATCCTCGGCCCTTTGGGAAAAGGATTTGACGCGGGAGAAGAGCTCAAAGGAAAGAACATCGCTGTGGTGGGCGGGGGGAGAGGAATCGCCCCCCTGTACTTCTTATCGCAGGAACTTCAATCTCTGGGAGCTTCGCCTCGAGTATTCTACGGTGGAAAAAGCCAGGCGGACCTCCCTCTGAAAGAGAAATTCGAAGAGGAGGATATCGAGCTGACCTGCTCGACCGATGACGGCTCGTTCGGGTTCAAAGGATTTGTCAGCGATTTATTCAAAGAGGAGCTGGAAAAGTTTACACCTCACCGTATATTCGCCTGCGGTCCTGAAGCAATGATGAAAAAAATCTCTGGTATTGCCCAGGAAAAAGACATCCCCGCAGAATTCTCGCTTGAATCCATCATGGGGTGCGGGTTTGGTGCCTGTTGGGGATGTGTGAGGAGGATAAAAAGGGACGATAAGGAAGAATGGGTCAAAATCTGCGAAGAAGGCCCTGTATTCTCCGGAAAAGACATAATCTGGGAGGAAGAGGACGCATGACAGATCTCTCTGTTGACCTGGGCTTTATCAAGCTCAAGAATCCTGTGATGGCAGCCAGTGGAACGTTCGGTTACGGCCTCGAGTTTGAACCCTTCATTGACCTCAATCGCCTCGGAGGCTTCGTGGTCAAGGGACTTTATTATTCTCCCCGGGAGGGGAACCCTCCACCTCGGCTGGTCGAGACATCAAGCGGACTCATCAACGCCATCGGGCTTCCTGGAATCGGAGTGGAAAGATTCTCCGAGGAAATACTTCCCCAACTCCAGAAGTACAACACCGCTATCATCGTCAATGTCTGTGGGGAAAGGGAGGAAGAGTATGCCTCGGTTGTCGAGTTTCTGGATAAGAGAGAAGGAATTTCTGCCTATGAATTAAACATATCCTGCCCGAATGTGGAACAAGATGGCCTCTGCCCTGCTTTAAGCCCTGAGGCAACTTTCTCTGTCGTGCGCCTTATTAAAAAGACGACTTCGCGCCCAGTTATCACCAAACTCTCTCCCAACGTGACAGATGTGGTGGAGATCGCGCTCAGTGCCCAGGAAGCCGGCACCGATGCCCTCTCGCTGGTCAACACCTTCCTGGCCATGGCCGTGGACATAGAGACACGAAAACCAAAGCTGGCGAACATCTACGGAGGGCTGAGCGGACCTGCCATCAAACCCGTAGTTCTCCGGATGGTTCACCAAGTGGCTGGAAAGGTAAAAGTGCCTGTCATCGGTGTTGGAGGTATCCTGACGGGGAGGGATGCGCTCGAATTCTTGATCGCTGGAGCCAAAGCCGTGGAGGTGGGGACAGCGAATTTCATCGACCCAGAATCCACGGTCAAAATCATCGAGGAACTGAAAGAGTACTGCCAGAATGAGGGAGTGGAACGAATCGAAACGCTCATCGGGACTCTGAAAACATAGCCAAACAGCTATCCTTTTTATCCCTTGATTGAAGGATAACGATAAAAAGCCAAGAGACGGTTAAAATTTCATAAGCTAAACAGGAAGAATGACAAGGAAAAAGCCATGACAAAAAAAGAGGATTTGGCACAAAAAATCATTGTGGCCCTGGACGTCGGCACAAAGAAGGAAGCTCTTTCCCTGATTAAAAAGCTTGAAGGAGTTGAAATCTTCAAGGTCGGTCTCAAGCTTTTCACGGCTGAAGGCCCTCCCCTTCTCGAGGAGATCAAAGCCACAGGAAAAAAAGTATTCCTGGATTTGAAGCTCCACGATATTCCTAATACTGTCGGCGAGGCGGTTAAATCAGCAGTCAAGCACGGCGCCCACATGATGACCCTCCATTCCTCCGGAGGACGGGAGATGATGGAGAGGGCGGTCCAAGCCGCGGCTGAAGAGTCAAAGAAGCAAAAAACGAAAGAACCGCTTCTTCTGGCAGTGACCGTCCTGACCAGCCTCAAGAACGAACAGCTCGAAGAAATCGGGATGGTGTCTGATACGGTTTCCCAGGTCTTCAGGCTGGCCCACCTGGCCAAAGAAGCGGGAGTGAAGGGGATTGTCTGTTCACCTCAGGAAATTGAGATCGTGAAAAAAGAATTCGGCAAGGATATTCTCGTTGTCGCTCCAGGCATTCGACCTTCCTGGGCCGCCGCTCACGACCAAAAGAGAATCATGACTCCTGCGCTCGCGTTTCAAAAAGGGGCGGATTATCTCGTTATCGGCCGGCCGATCACAGAAGCTCCGTCTCCTCAAGAGGCCTTTCTTAAAATCCTCAAAGAATCAGCCGAACTTTATGACTCCCCCCACCGTAAAGAGAAACCTGAGTGACACCTCAGCTAGGGCCACCAATCCCAGCCCCAAAA
>JASFPJ010000029.1:0-17491 GCA_050116035.1 Candidatus Aminicenantota bacterium
AAAAAGAGCCGCCACTTCTTCCGGTTTGCCCAGTCTGCCGAGTGGAACTTTTTCCTCAAAGGCGCGGATCATTTCTGGCGTGTATTCGGCTTCCTGCATTTGTGTCAGGATGAAACCCGGGCAAACGGCGTTGACTCGGATTGTTGGGGCTAACTCCAGTGCCATCGATCGGGTCAGCTCGACAACGCCGGCTTTTGAGGCATTGTAAGATGCATAATGGGCATAACCCATAAGAGCGTTGGTCGAGCCCATATTCAGGATAGCACCGCCTTCTCCTTCAAGCATCCTTTTCGCCGCCTGTTGGGCCACGAAAAAGACTCCGTTGAGGTTCACCTCCAGCACTCGATTCCAATCCTCTGGAGTTATTTCCAGGAGAGATTTTCTCTGACTGACCCCCGCATTGTTAATCAAAACATCCAACCCTTCCATCAAGCCATCCAGTTCCTCAAAAGCTTTGGCGACGGCCTGGGCATCCGAAACATCACAGTAAATTGTTCCAGAAAGTGAAGACATTTGACTCTGAATACGAGTAAGACCCTCCTTGTCCGAATCCAACACGACCACTCGTGCGTTTTCTTCCAGAAAGCGAGCGGCAGTTGCCGCACCAATTCCTTTTGCCCCGCCTGTTATGAGAATGCGTTTATCCTTAAGTCCACGCATGTTCCCCTCCATTGAAAGGGTGTCTTCCTTCTTTTATTTATATTTTGAGTGCTGGATAAATAACAGCAATCTTTTCTTATGAGATTACGACGCTTCGCCCGCAATGACAGCATGATGAGATTGCTAAGCCATTTCGTTCCATGCTATGACACAGACATGAGATGGCCACGTCACTTCGTTCCTCGCAATGACATAAACTTTTATAAAATTGGGGACTGTCCCCAATTTTTGTTCCCAATTTTGTTCTAGATTGAGCGTTTACTTAATCTTAACTTCCTTTGGCACCTTCATAGGATTTATGTCGTTCTTCTCAAGTATCTCGTTAAGCTTGGGCATATCCGTTCTGATGAATTCATTGAATTCATCCACAAGGGCATTTACTTCTGCGGCTAATTCTTTGAGCTGAGCTAAATCTGTTTCTGTCGGGGCGGATGGGTATTCTGAAATCGACATTCCCAAAAATAGAACCAATACATTCAGATGACCTCCCCGGAGAGCTGTTTCCATCGATCCTCTGTAAAACAATTCTTTGGGCACAATCTTTTCCTCCAGGTCAGCAAATTTCTGCTCAAACCTCTCCACTGATCTTTTGACACCTCCTTGAATGTCACTCTTTTCGCTCAGAGTTTTGTCCAGCTTACCTAGTTCCTTCCTGATATTTCTTGCCGCTGTTATGGATAGATTCATCTTTTTTGAAAGAACCATGACCTCAACCATGCTATCCTTCTGCGCCACTCTATCCTTTTCAATCATCCAAAACCGCGGGTCAGGATAGACCAATCCCTTTTTCTCAACCGTCTGCTCTCCCACTGCCAGTTCCACTGTGTATTCTCCCGGGGAAACAAAAGGCGCCGCAACAAATCCCATTCCAGAAGGAGCGATCGTCTTTCCGTCTTTTGTCTTGGGAATATACTGCAAATTCCATGTTTTTCTTTGAAGGCCTTCCTTTCTTAGCAGTTGGAGTGTGAATATTGTTTCGCCTCTCTTATCCTTGATGGAGATTTTTGGTCTTTCTTCAGGTTTTGTTTTGAAATACACGTTTACTACCATGCCATAGTTGGGGTTCTTCGCTGCATAGACCTTACTGCTGTAAGATTCCCCCCTGGTCGACCGGAGAAATTGAGTGGTGGGCCGGATGCTGAACAGCTGAAGGTTTGAAGCAAAGACTTCCTCGGTCATTTCTTGCAAAGGAGAAATATCATCAATAATCCATATGCCTCTTCCATGTGTCCCGATTATCAAATCATTTTCTCTGGGATGAACAGCGATGTCCCTCACAGCGACTGTCGGTAAATTGTTTTTGAGTGAAAACCAGCTTTCACCGCCATCAAGAGATGCATATATGCCAAACTCTGTGCCCACATACAGAAGGTTTTTGTTTTTCAGGTCTTCCCGAATAACATGCACCCAGCCGAAAGGCAGGTTGCCTTTTATGGACGTCCAGGTTTCTCCATAATCTGATGTTTTATAGACATAGGTCTCATAATCAGCCGTCCTGTGGCCATCAAAGGCGGCGTAGGCTGTTCCCGAATCAAAATGAGAGGCTTCGATCCGAGAACACCATGTATGGGGAGGAAGATCAGGAATGTTTTCCACAACATTTTTCCATGTTCTTCCACCGTTGCGCGTCACCTGAACATTGCCATCGTCCGTGCCACACCATATGATACCTGGAGCAACCGGTGATTCAGAGATTGTGATTATCGTGCAGTGGATTTCAGCTCCGGTATTATCGAGTGTAATCGGCCCACCCGAATCTTTCTGTTTTTCTGGATCATTGGTGGAAAGATCAGGACTGATAATCTCCCAGGATTGTCCTCCATTCCTGGTTTTGAACAGGAAGTTTCCTCCTGTGTAAACAGTTTTGGGGTCATGAGGGGATATGAGGATGGGCGAATTCCAGTTGAAGCGGTAAGGAGGTTCTTTCTGCGATGCCAGAGGTTTGATAGTCTTGCCCTTCCCGATTCTCATATCATAACGGGATAATCCGTTCATCTGGTAATTTCTGTAGATTGTATTCGGATCAGTGGGGTCAACTTGGGCATAAAATCCATCACCGCCCCCTATCGAATACCAGTCATCATTCGTGATACCGGCAGAATCCAAAGAGGCGCTGGGACCTCCCCAGCTCCCGTTATCCTGCAATCCGCAGTAGACATAATACGGATTTCTCATGTCGAAACCAATCTGGTAGACCTCGGCTAACGCCATATGCTGGATGGCATGCCAGCTTTTTCCACCATCATAGGTGATGTCAATACCCCCGTCATTCCCATCAATAAGGTGGAGAGGGTTTGAAGGGTCAATCCAGAGAGCATGGTGGTCCGGATGTGTGCCCCTGGATATAGCTCTAAACTTCTTGCCCATATCTTTTGAAACAAAACTCCCGCCGGAAAAAACATAAACAACCTTGTCATCACTGGGATCAACCCGAATCTGGCTGTAGTAGAACGGCCTGAAATTGATCCGATCGTAGGTTTTCTTGTCGCACGTCCTTGTCCAGGTTTCGCCTTTATCCTCTGAACGCCAGATCCCCCCGTCTTTATGCTCGATCAGAGCGTAAACAATGTTGGGCTGACTTCGGGAAACATCAATTCCTATGCGTCCCATGACTCCTTCTGGCAGGTCCTTGGTCAGTTTCTTCCAGGTTTCTCCCCCATCTGCCGTCTTATACAGACCGCTTCCTGGGCCTCCGCTGTAGAAATAATACGGAAAGCGTCGGTATTCATACGCCGCTGCATACAGTATTTGACTGTCGGATGGGTCGATGGCTAAATCTGCAAAACCAGTGTCTTCATTCACGTACAGGATCTTTTCCCATGTTTCACCGCCATCATTTGTCTTATAGATCCCGCGTTCCTCGTTCGCACCCCAGAGGTGGCCCATCGCCGCCACGTAGACTACTGCCGGATTTTGGGGGTCAATGATTATCCGGCTGATATGGCGCGTTTGTTCGAGCCCCATATTTTTCCATGTCTTGCCGCCATCTACAGATTTATAAACGCCATCTCCGATGGTCACACTGTTTCTGCAGGTGGCTTCACCCGTGCCCACCCAAATGATATCCGGTTGGGATTGAGCGATGGCAATATCGCCAACTGAAACCGTATTCTCTTCGTGAAAAACAGGCTTCCAGGTAATCCCGTTGTTCTCTGATTTCCAGACGCCGCTCGGGCCGATAGCCGCATAGATAATCCATGGCTGGCGTTCCACGACATCGATATCCACCGTGCGGCCTCCCATCACTGCGGGGCCGATACATCTCCAATTTATCTTTTCGTATAATTTTCCAATCTCTTCAGCACTCTGGCCGAACACTATGAGCGAGAAGAATACTAAAGCAAGGACAGTCATGGCTATAGTTGATGGTTTTATCTTTTTCATGGGTCCTCCTCTTTCTAACCGTTTAAGTCACTTTTCCTGTTTTTTTAAAACGTTCTTTATTTTATACGATGGGATTGGAAAAACAAACAAAAAATGGAAAAAGGGAACTTTATCTTGTAATTTTCGTTTATATCTTAGAAAGAGGAATCCAGCATCGGGATTAAACATATGTGTATCAGCAATTATAATGCGATAAGGATGGATTCACAGGAAGTTTTTCTTTACTAATAATCAGCAACGTGATAACTTTTTTCCTCATTTTCCGTAATACACAATTAAGGAATAATTGGGATTAGGTCTTATTGGGATCGATGTCAGGAAACAGGAAATAAGCATTGAGACTCGAGAACCAAATAAAGCCTAATCCCATTCATCCCAATGTCTGTTTTTTTCAAATTTTCCATTCAAAGGAGGTAAAAATGTTTCGTCGTCTAATTTGCTTCTCGTGCTTTTTCCTGAGCTTAGCTCTTGTTTTGGCTGCAGCCCCTGGAGAATTGACTTTTGAGAACTATCACCAACCGAATGATGTCGTTTCGCTGCTCAAATCCTGGACTTCAAAATATCCGCAAATCACAAAGCTCGTGAACATCGGGAAAAGTCCAGGAAAGAGCGATATGTTTGTGTTGAGGATTGCGGCCAAGGGAAAGGGCGGGATTGATCCTGATTCCAGGCCCGCTGTGTTCGTCTCGGCCAATGTGGAAGGATATCATCTAGTGGGCACAGAAGCCGCTCTCATGGTGGCAGAGAAACTCTTGACCCAATACGGATCTGACAAGAAAGTCACTTCCCTCCTTGAAAAAAGGACTGTTTACGTGGCTCCACTTCTCAACCCGGATGTGTCTCAAGCCTGTTTTTCTAAAACGCGCTACGAACGCCTTCGAAATCGTCATCCAATGGATGAGGATCTAGATGATCTGGTCGATGAAGATGGACCTGACGACCTCAACAAAGATGGACTCATTACGCAGATGCGCGTCAAAGATCCAGAAGGGACAATGATCCCGGACCCGAGTGACAAAAAATTGATGCGCAAAGCCGATCCCAAAAAAGGTGAAAAAGGAGTTTATAAGGTCTACACCGAAGGACTGGATAATGATGGGGATGGGCTTTACAACGAAGACCCGCCTGGTGGTGTCGAGGTCAACCGGAATTTCCCCCATGACTTCGAATACTACGTCAAACCGGCAGGTCTCTGGCCGGCGTCCCAAAAGGAGACGATCGCCATCCTTCAATTCCTCGAATCGCATAAAAATATTGCCATGGTCTTGAATTTCTCCACGGAGAACACTTTCCTGAATCTCCAGCAGACAGGCCAGGCCAGAGCCGCCTCTGATAAAGTGAAGGTCCCTGCCCGTTTTGCCTCTTTCCTGGGATTAGATCCCGATGAAGAATACACCTTGAAGGAAATTGTCGATATCATTAATGCCAGCGGCATAGCCGGCGGTCAGGAAGTCACTGAAAGCATGGTCGCATCATTTCTCGGCTTGGGCGCCGCCATGAGTATCGACCGAGAAGATATGCCCCTCATCCAGGAAGTCCAGAAAGACTACAAAGATGCGCTGAAAAAAGCTGAACTCGATTACCCTGAAAGCAGGGCTAAGGGAGTCAGAAAAGGTTCCTTTGTCGCTTACTGCTATTTCCAGTATGGAGTTCCAGTCTTTTCAGCCGATCTCTGGGCCGTGCCTGAACCCAAGAAAGAACCGGATGAGAAAACCAAGGATGCATTGACAATCGAGAAACTGAAAACCATGTCACCTGATGATTTCTTGGCCCTCGACGATAAAGTCATCGAAGACTTTCTCAAAGAGCAGGGTGCGCCTCCGAATTTCAAAGCCTCGATGGTGAAAGATATGGTCAAGGCAGGTAAAGTCACCCCGGAACAGATGGTCAAGATGATGGAGCGGATGCCCAAAAGACCATCCACCAAAGAAGGAGAACATCCCGACTCGTATGTCCTCAAATGGTCAGAAACAGCTCTTGGTGGCAAGGGATTCGTGGACTGGACATCCTACAGTCATCCGACTCTGGGCGATGTGGAAATTGGAGGATTTGTCCCCTATCTGAAAATCAATCCGCCTCCTTCCAGTATAAAAAAGACGATTGATTTTCACACCAATTACTATATCGACTTCATGAACCGATTACCTCAGCTTGAGATCAAAGAAACACAAGTGAAGACTCTGGGTGATGGAGTCTATCAAGTGACTGTTTACTTGACTAATTCTGGATGGTTTCCCACCTCTACAGCTCAGGGAAGGAGAGCAATGGCAGCCTGGGCGATCAGGACTGAACTTAAGCTGTCACAGGGACAATCCCTGTTTTCCGGTCGCTCGGTCGTAAACATCCCATTTATCAGTGGCAGTGGAGGAACACGAAAAGCCGAATGGACCATAAAAGGGAAAAAAGGGTCTAATGTCACAGTTACAGCCGGAGCTCCAAACCTTGACTCGGTGACGACAACCGTCGTCCTTCAATAGACGGAGGAAAAAATGAGAAGAAATAAACTTTTCATTATATTCTTAGGAATCACCCTCAGCCTGATGTTTCTGTCATCCCAGACTCTATCAACAGCTGAGGTGAAGCTGTCTTTCGACCACTTTTACAACAATGCGGAACTCACAGCCGCCCTTAAAGCGCTGCAAAAAGCGAATCCCCAGTTCATGAAAATGTTCTCCCTCGGAAAGACTCACCAGGGAAGAGATATCTGGGCTGTTGTTCTCAATAATCCCAAAACCGGTCCTGCAGAGCACAAGTCAGGTTTCTACATCGACGGCAACATCCATGGAAATGAGATCCAGGGGACAGAAGTCGCCCTGTATGCCATATGGTATCTACTGAAAAACTACGGAAAAACAGAGCTGGCCACGCGTCTCCTGGATGAGAGAGCTTTCTACTTCATCCCCACGATGAATCCAGACAGCCGGGATTATTTTGTCGACAAAAGAGAAGCCTACCGGACAGGCCTTATACCTCTGGATGATGACCGCGATGGAGTCGCGGATGAAGACGGCGCTGAAGACCTGGATGGAGATGGATTCATCACGACTATGAGGAAGAAAGATCCGAATGGAAGATTTAAAGCGCATCCGGATGATCCCCGCATCTTGATCCCAGTCAGACCCGGAGAAAAAGGTGAATATTCGTTGTTAGGAATGGAAGGCATCGACAATGATGGAGACGGCCGAATAAACGAAGACGAGCTGGGTGGTTATGACATGAATCGCAACTATGGATTCAACTGGCAGCCTCATTATGTCCAGTATGGAGCGGGGCCCTATCCTTTCTGTTATCCTGAGACTAAAGCCACCCGTGATTTCCTTCTCGCCCATCCCAACATCATGGGAGGTCAAGCTTTTCACAACTCAGGCGGGATGATTCTCAGGGGACCTGGAGCCAAAAACATGGGGGAATACCCGCTGGGTGACCGGAATGTGTATGACTACGTTGGAAAGAAAGGAGAAAAGATCATCCCCGGGTACAGATACCTGATTGTCTACAGTGACCTGTATACGGTCTTTGGGGGGAGCGTCGATTTTCTCTACAGCGCTCTTGGCATCTACACCTTCAGCAATGAGCTGGATATGTCTCCCACATTTTCTATTCCCGTAGGAGCAGAAGCTGAAGATGAAGAAGTGGATGAAGAGGTCCAGAGGATACGCAATTTGGCCGAGAGACTTGCAGAGATGGAGTACCACGACCTGATTCTCTTGGGAGAACACTTCGCTGATTGGAAG
The DNA here is from genome assembly GCA_050116035.1 of Candidatus Aminicenantota bacterium. Lineage (GTDB taxonomy): Bacteria > Acidobacteriota > Aminicenantia > Aminicenantales > Aminicenantaceae > SOIA01. The sequence goes on from JASFPJ010000029.1 coordinate 7,779, forward strand.
TCGTACAAACATCCTCTCTATGGAGATGTGGAAATTGGTGGCACAAAAATATACGGCAGCCGGGTTCCTCCTCTCTTCCAGCTGGCGGATACATGCCACAGAAACGCCGCCTTCTGTTTCTACCATGCGGACCAGTTGCCGAGACTCGAATTCGACGGAGTGAAAGTCAAAAAATTGGAAAAGAACCTCTTCCAGATTGATGTGTCTGTGAAAAACACCCGTGTTACTCCGACCATGTCTGCGCGAGCCGTCCAGAACAAGCTCCACCGGGCCGACCGGTTAAAAGTCGACGGACAAAACATTAAGTTAGTTGCCGCCGGACGTCTGTACGATAAATACCGTGGAATCACGAACAAAGTAAAAACAAGAGACAACTATATCTGGATTGAATCAGGGATTCCAAGTTTCGGTAGAGTCGAATACCGTTTTCTGGTTGAAGGAAAAGGCAGCATAAAACTTATCTATGACTCGCTGAAAGGTGGATACTACGCAAAGTCAGTGACACTGAAATAAGCCGTCTTTCCTTTCTGAAAACATAATTTTATTTATCTTGAGTTGAGGGGAATACTCCATCTAATCTAAGCTTCTTGAGGAAGAACTCACAAACTTATTTCATCATTTCTATTTCTTTTTCTCTATCTATTGAACCTGAATAATCAGATTCTCCTCATCACCAAGGCAACTTTTTGTCTTCTTTTCAATTTTTTTTATCTAATATGTTCAATGTAAATACAATAATCAAAAATTCTTTATTAGAGATTTTGATTTTCAGGCTAAAAAGTAATCTTTTTAGTCTGTAAATACGTATTATTTATTGAATGATTAGAAGAAAAGGAATAGAGGTCTATTTTTCAAAACAGAGGTTTCACCTCATCGTTCCATCCTGCCTATACTCCTGCCATGAAAACATGTTGCAGAAAAATTTATATGGTGTCGAAACAAATAGAGTCAATATACATTCTGAGGGAGTGTTTCTATGATAAAAAAGTCATTATTCATTGCCATGATTCTTGTTCCTGTGTTGTTATGGGCCAAAGATCCCGTGAATAAAGGGCCTGAGCCAGAACCGCAAAAGACCGTTCAGGCTGTCCGGGCAAACGGACCAATCAGCATTGATGGTTTTTTGAATGAAGATGTCTGGCAGAAAGATGGCTACAGTGATTTCACCATGTCCGACCCAAACGATGGGGAACAGCCCACTGAAAAAACCGAAGTCTGGATTGCGTATGATGAAAAAGCACTTTATATTGCCGCCCGTCTGTATGATTCCGAGCCTGAGCTCATAAAATGCCGTTTGGGACGGCGGGATGATTTTGTGGATTCTGACTGGTTTATTTTTGCTGTGGACACCTATTATGACCGGCGTTCCGGATATCGTTTTGCTGTGAATCCTTCTGGTTCCATAGTCGATTGGACCCTGTATAATGACATTTACGATGATAGCACATGGGACGGTGTATGGGATTGGAAATCCACAATCGATGAACAAGGATGGGTAGTTGAGATCAAGATTCCGTATAACCAGCTTCGTTTCCCCAAAAAGAATGAATACGTTTGGGGAGTCGATTTTCGTAGACATATAAAGCGAAAGAATGAGGAAGTCGGATTTATCTGGGTACCAAAGGAAGACACGGCTTATGTCTCCCGTTTTGCCAAACTTATCGGAATCAGAGATATCCGCCCAGGACGCCATATCGAACTTCTCCCCTACGCCGTGAGTCAGGGTGAATTCAGTCCGGAAGAGGAGGGCAATCCTTTCGAAACAGGAAAAAATTTCCTGGCCAACACTGGACTCGACATGAAAATCGGTCTGAAGAGCAATCTCACTCTTGACGCCACTGTCAACCCGGATTTTGGGCAGGTCGAAGTCGACCCGGCTGTCATCAACCTGAGCGCTTATGAAACTTATTACAGCGAAAAAAGACCTTTTTTTATTGAAGGAATGAACATTTTCGATGAATTCGGTCGAGGCGGCGATGCCTTTAATATGAACGTTAACTGGCCGAATCCGACCTTCTTTTACAGCCGCAGAATCGGCCGGGCTCCTCAGGGTTATGTGACTCAGAGCGGATACGTGGATTATCCGGACAGGTCAACCATTCTTGGAGCATTCAAGCTTACAGGAAAAATGGGAAAAGGATGGAACTTCGGGTTTATCAACGCGTTGACTGCTCGGGAATACGCGGAGATTGATTCTAGCGGCGATCGATTTCATGAAGAGGTCGAGCCTTTTTCCTATTATGGAGTGCTGCGCGGCCAGAAAGAATTCAGCAAAGGCAAAAGAGGTATTGGCTTTTTAGCCACATCGGTTATTCGAGATTTAAGAAAGGATACACTTGCAGAAATTTTGAATGAGAGAGCCTTCAGCCTGGCTATCGATGGATGGACATTTCTGGATGAAAAACAACAGTGGGTCATCACCGGCTGGCTGGGAGGCACCCGGGTAGAGGGAAGCCAGGATGCCATTTCCAGGCTGCAGCGCTCTTCTCTCCATTATTACCAAAGACCGGATGCCACCCATATCGAAGTCGACCCCAATGCGACCTCTCTTATGGGTTGGGGAGCACGTGTTGCCATAAATAAGCAGAAGGGAAGATTCCTTTTAGGCGTGGGGATTGGTGCTCTGTCCCCTGGCTTTGACCCGAATGACATCGGATTCCAGTTCGGCTCTTCTGACATTATTAACTATCATATGGTTATGGCTTACAGATGGCCCCATCCGGGCAAAGTCTTCCGGAATGTCATCATCTACGGGGGGCCGTTTGGCACCTATGATTTTGGCGGCAACAAGACTTGGCAAGGAGTCCTTGCTGTTGTCGAAGGACAATTCCTGAACTACTGGAGTTTTAACACGATGGTGGCTTTTAATCCCAAATCGGTGAGCAAAACTCTGACAAGAGGAGGGCCTCTTGCCCGCGTCCCGGAAGGATTCCAAATCGATTTTGGGATGAACACAGACAGCCGCAAACCGGTAGTGATTTCGGGAGGGACTGGCTTCTACAAAAGGCCGGATTGGTGGGGGAGCTATTCCTGGGGAGGCGGTGTTTCTCTCCGCTGGAAGCCGAGAAGCAATATCAGCTTCTCTATCGGCCCTTCGTATTCTGTTGAGGAATCCCCCACACAGTGGGTGAGACGAGTGGATGACCCGTTGATGACCGAAACTTTTGGAACGAGGTACGTATTCGGCCATATCCATCAAAGAGTCCTCTCCGGCTCCATCAGACTCAATTGGACCTTGACACCCAAGCTGACTCAGCAGCTCTACCTCCAACCCTTCCTGGCTATCGGCCATTACGATGAATTCAAGGAACTCGCTCGACCAAGATCATTTGACTACAACGTTTACGGTGAAGGCAACTCAACTATCTCCTTTATAGACGACTATTATTATGCTGATCCTGACGGTCCTGGCCTTGCTCCAGAGTTTTCTTTCTATAATCCAGATTTCAATTACAAATCTCTTCGCGGAACGATTGTTCTCAGGTGGGAATACATGCCTGGTTCAAGGCTCTATTTTGTCTGGACTCAGAATCGAGCTGACTTTTCTAATCCGGGAGATTTTAATTTCAGACGTGATATCGGAGACCTATTCACCGCTCCAGGAGATAATGTCTTCCTGATTAAAGTTTCTTACCGTTGGAACATCTGATTAAAACGCTGAGGAAAATCTCTGACTAAAAGGATTAAGGGATTTTAAAGCCTCATCCCCTCTAGTCCCGCTCCTCTTCTGACTCTTTTAAGAGGGTTCTTTATTTCTTTAACTGAGTAAAGACTTAATCCGGTCTTACCTGGATGAAGAGTCTTTCTATTTTCCTCCGATCTGCATCGATTTGATGCGGAAAGTCGGGGCAGTGAAACTCCGGTTCAAATCGAGGTCATTCCCGACCATATCAATTCCGTTCAGCATCTCGAAGGCATTTCCAGCGACCGTTAACCCTTTGACTGGAAACGCGATCTTTCCGTTTTCCACCCAGAAGCCGGAAGCTCCTCCGCTGAAATTTCCATTCACAGGATTTATTCCGTAGCCAGTCACGCCTTTGAGCAACAGCCCGGCTTTTGTGGCCTTGACGATCTCATCAGGGGAGCCCTTCCCCGCAACCATGAAGAAATTATGCGCACCTATTCCAGGTAAACTCGTAAATCCTCTTCTAGAAGCGTTTCCTGTGCTTCTCACTCCAGCTCGCTTGGCCACGATGGTGTTGTACATAAAGCCTTTCAGGACGCCTTTATCCACTATTATCCTCTTCTGAGTGGGAACCCCTTCTCCATCAAAGGGGACACTGCCCATCCCTTTTGGCCGTGTTCCATCATCAATGATTGTGATCAGCTCCGAGGCAATTTTTTGATCCAACTTCTCTCTGAGAAAGCTGGCTCCCTGGAGGACTCGCTCCCCGTTGACTGCGGCCAAAATTCCTCCCAAGATAGCGCGGGCCACATCCGGATCGAAAACAACAGAGGCCTTCTGGGTTTTGACCATTTGAGGATCGAGCATTTCATACGCATCTTTCGCTGCTTTTTGAGCTATTTCTTCCGCAGGTTTGAGATCCGCAAAAAAGCGCCTCGAACAGGATTCTCCTCCAGTGGATTTCTGGTCACCTTTTTCCGCAACGACTGAGACTCCAAAACCACAACCCGATTCCTTGAAATTTTTTGCAAGCCCGTTCGAATTGGCAAGGAATATTTCTCCTTCGCCTTCCGAAAAGGAAGCTCCGGAACTCTTAGTGATTCTAGAATCCTTCATGGCCAACATTTCGACTTTTTTCGCCAACTCGATTTTCTTCTCCATCGGAACCTGGCTTATCTGGGGATCGTAAAGGCCTTCAACTTTTGTGACACCTTTATCATCAGGAAGTACATTGTTTTCATCAGGAGTTGTATTCGCAGCAAACCGAACAGCACTGTCAACAGCATTATCTAACGCTTTTTTCTCGAAATCGTTGCAACTGGAAAAAGCCATTTTTCCCTTGACAAAAACTCGAAATCCGACTCCATGAGTCGCGGCTTCCTGCACGGTCTCGATATCTCCATTACGGACTCGGATACTGAGGTTGCGACCTGATTCTATGAAAACTTCTGCCTGGTCGGCACCCTTTGTCAAACACTTTTTAACCAGTTCTTCTGCCAATGCTTTATAGTCCATTGTTATCTCCTTTCATTCGTTTCGCTCATCTTCTTGCTCTGCTGCCACCCACGTTTATGCCGCGAATCCTGACCGTGGGTTGTCCGGCCGTCACTTCGGCGGCCTGGCCTTTTCCACATATTCCTGGACCAAAATCGAGGTCATCTCCGACAGCATCTATGTTTGAAATGACATCCAAGCAGTTGCCGATCAGAGTGGCTCCTTTCACAGGAGTGGTTTTCTTCCCGTTTTCGATCAAATACGCTTCGCGACAAGTGAAATTAAACATTCCTGTGACTGGATTGACACTTCCTCCACTCAAGCTCTGCACGTATAAGCCGCTTTTTGTCGAGGCTAGAATATCTCCAGGTTTATCCTTACCCTTTTCAATAAAAGTGTTTGTCATCCGCGGTATTGGGAGGTATCGGAAGCTTTCGCGCCTCCCATTCCCTGTGCGCTCCATCTTCAACTGTTTGGCCGAAAGGATATCGGTCATGAATTTCACGAGAACACCATCTTTGATCAAAACATTCTGTCTCATCTGGGTTCCCTCGTCGTCGAAATTTGTAGTTCCGCGGAAATTGGGCAGAGTTCCGTCATCGACCATTGTGAAAACATCACTGGCCACTTTTTGTCCGAGTTTCCCACTGAATGCCCCGGTTTTTCTGGCAATGATATCGCCTTCCAGAGGATGGCCCACAGCTTCGTGGACGAGCACGCCACCCCATCCGTTCTGCATCACCACATCCATTATTCCAGCCGGCGCATCTTTGGCTTCAAGCATGGCGATAGATTCTCGGGCGCATGTCTGTGCCACCTCTTCAGGAGTCACGGCATCAAACATTTCAAAGCCAGAATGGCGACTGAGCCTCTCTCGTCCCATATGCCGGGTGTTGTTTCCTACTCCTAAAGTCTGGACGATAAAGAACAACAGAGGCAGCTCATCGTTCAGCATCAGTCCCTCACTGTTGGCAATGGTTCTTCCCCGGATTTCATCGTAGTAGCTGATCGAGGCCATCTGAATTCTCGAGTCATAATCCAATGCTGCCTGGTTCGCCCGTTTCATCACACTTATTCTTCTCTCATCTGCAATTCTTTCGAGAGGGAGTTTGACCGTCACATAAGATTCCCGGCTTTCTTTTTTCACTTTGATAGGCCCGACTGCCTTGCCTTCAGTAGCAACGAATGAAGCGATCTCTGCGGCCCTCATCAGCTTATCATCCGTGATTTCATCTGTGTAGGCAAATCCAGTTTTATCCCCGGATATGACACGCACACCCGCACCCTGACTTATCCCGAAAACTGCACTTTTGAACTTGGACTCCTCCATCAGTATACGGCGGGATATCCTGTTCTCCACATAAACATCTGCAAATTCCCCACCTTTTTCAAGAGCTCGTGCAATGACTCTATCATAGTTTAACTGGGGCGGAGCACTTTTACATGATAATAACTGTGTCAACAGAGAAGGTGCGGCCGCAAGGGCAATTCCTCCTTTGAGGCCTGTTTCGAGAAATTTCCGACGTGGAATTTCCTCCACAAAAAACTTTTTTAATTTCATATCCAACCTCTTTTCAGTAAAATTTTTAGATATTATATCTCACAGAGATTATATAAGCAAAATGGGATAAAAAGAAAGAAGGGCAAGATTTTTTTACAAAAAAGTTGCCTGTTGGACTCGCTCAGTAATTCAGTAACGTTTTTATCATCCCATTACGAACGGAGTGAAGCATCCTTATGCAAGTGTCATTACCAAAAGAGTTACTTAATCACCTGACCCCTTTTAATGTTTTATTCAAATATGGAAAATTTTATATTTTTTTTCTTTAAGCTCACGCCCATGACTCTATCCAGTTGAGCTAGAGAAAGATTGTAATCGATAACAGCTCTGAGTTCAGCGCTAATCGCATTGGCTAGGTCTCTCTGGTGCTGGAGCAATGTATAATGAGTCGTTAGGCCAACCTTTAATTTTTTCTCCTCTGCTTCCACTGTTTTCTCTGCCAGAACCCGAGCCGCCCTGTACGCCTGAACTCGTTTATAATTGGTTTGAACAGATCTCACCGCATTCTTAACCTCGAGAATAATCTGCTGTTCTTGATTTTTAAGCCTCAAATTCGACTGATTCAGTTCGGTCCTTGCCTGGGCATGTTGGGCTCGGGAGAGCATGGTGTTGAGAGGGAAATTAAGGACTAATCTTATTGACCAATTCCTGAATTTAAAATTAAACGCATCCTTGAAAGAATCAACAGCTCCACCAGGTATAGAACCGATCGGATCACCAAAAGGATCGCTTGGGTCGTATAAGAGCTGAGTTCCGGATATTCCGGGGCTCCAGTAAGAAGCTCTAAGGCTTAAATCCGGAAGTAGCTGATTCTTGGCATAGGTTAAATTTATTCTTTTATTTTCTATATCAGCTCTCAGTTCATATAAATCCGGCCTGTTCTGCAAAGCAGTCTCAAGAACCTCCTCAAAAGTCACTTCTCTTTTCGTGAATTGAGGCTCATCGACAGGTATAATCTCAAAATCAAATCCTTCCTCCTCAGCAATCAAGTTAATTATGGTCTTCAGCTGATCCTCGCTATTCTTGACCTCTGCTTCTGCCTGAAGTATATCCGCTTCCCGGGTAGCCACTTCTGACTCAGCACTTAATATTTCAATCGGAGCTAGAGTTCCCACTTCAACCTCTCTTTTGTTCTTGGCCAAGAAGTTACGAGCCCATTCTAACGATCTTTTTTTTGCTCGAAGGTCCTCAATACTGAAGACCAGACTCCAGTAAGCATTCTCCACGTCATAAATTGTCTGCATGATTATCCCTTTGAACTGATTTTCCGAAACCTCTCTGTTGTTTTTGGCAACAATGATTTCTCTTCGACTCATCTTAAAGCCAAAATCTTTAAGGAGAGGTTGAGTAAAGTCAAAGCTCAGGATACTTGTGTACCGGGGATTATAAGTCTGGTATCTTAAGTTCGATTCTCTTCTGTAGGAATATAAACTAATAGAAAAGTCTCCCCCTGTGGGAATAAGCTGGCTAATCCTCCCAACATAATCATTATAATCTGCCTGAACAGAACCCGCCACTTCAATTAAAGAAAAAGAGGGTTCATCTCTATCCTCAAGATTATAATCGAAATACAGAGTCGGATAAAATTTTTCCCTGGCAAGAGAGATGGAGATATCAGCAATTTCAGGGTTCAAAACTTCCACAGCCACATTCAAGTTATTCTTCATGGCTCTCGTTATGCATTCATCTAGAGTTAAAGACAATTTTTTCTCTTGAGCTTGAAGACCTGCCAACAGAAAAAGAACAGATACAAAACAAAGGACTTTCTTGTGTTTCAGCATGTTAGACCTCCCATTAGTAATATTAATATACGTTGTCTCCCGTCAGTTTTTGGTTTTTTCTCAAGCTGAGAGGGGATTGAAAAAATCTTATTACATTTATTCATCCATCTTTTTGACTCATTCGTCGACAATCCATCCGTCCAGAAGGTTAATGATCCTGCGGCTGTAAGACGCGTTTTTTTCAGAATGCGTGACCTGAAGAATCGTTGTTCCGTGCTCGTTCAATTCTTTGAACAGCTCCATAATTTCTTCGCCTTCTTTGGTATTCAGGTTACCTGTCGGCTCATCCGCCAGAATGAGTTTGGGCTCGGTGATGACAGCCCGGGCCACCGCGACTTTCTGCTGCTGTCCTCCTGAAAGCTGGTTGGGAAAGAGGTCTTTTTTAGCCACGATACGAAACCTATCCAGCATATCCGCCACTTTCCCTTTTCTCTCTGAACCTTTTACCTTTTTATACAAAAGTGGGGTTTCCAGGTTCTCATAGACCGTAAGGTCATCGATGAGATGATAGCTCTGGAAAACAAAACCGATGTGATTTTTATGAAGTTCTGTGAGCTGTTTCTCAGTCATTATGTGAACTTTCCTATCATAAAAATAATATTCCCCAGTCGAAGGAGCATCCAACATCCCCAGGATGTACAGGAGTGTTGATTTTCCAGCCCCAGAAGGTCCCATGATGGTCACGAATTCCCCTTCCTCAACCTCAAGGTCGATATTCCGCAAGGCGAATGTCTTAACGTACCCAGTTGAGTAATACTTTGTGATGTCTACGAGTTTAATCATGTTCTTCCTCCCATTTATAGTTTGCTTTTATTCATACCTCAGAGTATCCACAGGATTGGCTAATGATACTTTCACAGCCTGGTAACTGACTGTCAACAGTGCGACGATGAATGCCAATCCAGCAGACAGGATGAGTACCCAAAGTCCAAAGCTTATGCGATAGGCAAAATTCTGAAGCCAGCGGTTCATCGCATAATAGGCAACCGGCCAGGCTATTATGTTTGCCAGAAGAACCCATTTAGTGAACTCTTTAGAGAGAAGCAAAACGATTCCTGAAACCGAGGCGCCGAGCACTTTACGAATCCCCATTTCTTTGGTGCGCTGCGCCGCTTCAAATGCAGCTAAGCCGAATAATCCAAGACAGGCGATGAATATGGCCAGAAAAGTCACCACTGTGAAAATCTTGCCCAATCTCATCTCCGTTCTGTACAATTTGTCAAAGTCTTCATCTAAAAAAGAATACTGAAAT
>JASFPJ010000030.1:0-17459 GCA_050116035.1 Candidatus Aminicenantota bacterium
TTCGATTTTTTTAGGAGGAGAGTAGAGATTAAATTGAATTTTTTCTTCCTTATTCTTGTATCTATTGAGTCCAACGATAATCTGATTTTTGTCTTCTACCTGTTTTTGATATCTGTATGCACTCTCCTGGATTTCTCTCTGAATAAATCCTTTTTCGATGGCGACAAGCATTCCTCCTAGTTCCTCAATCTTCTTTAGATAGCCATTGACTTTTTCTTCAATCTCCTTTGTCAAATTTTCAATAAAAAAAGAGCCTCCAACAGGGTCCACGGTGCCGGCCACACCACTTTCGTGAGCTATAATTTGTTGGGTTCGGAGCGCGATTTGGGCGGCTTCTTCACTCGGAAGCGCCAGAGCCTCATCCCTGGAATTGGTGTGGAGAGACTGTGTCCCCCCCAGCACTGCAGAGAGGGCCTGAAGAGTTACTCTGACTACATTATTTTCAGGCTGTTGGGCGAGAAGCGTGACGCCACTTGTCTGCGTGTGAAACCTGAATTTCCAGGAATGCGGATTTTTCGCATTGAATTTCTCCTTCATGAGCCGGGCCCAGATTCGTCTGGCCGCGCGGAATTTGGCAATTTCTTCAAAGAAATTATTGTGTGATGCCAGGAAAAATGAGAGGCGAGGGGCAAAGGTGTCAACATCGAGTCCGGAATCCATGGCTGCTGCCACATAGGTGACTGCGTTACCAAAAGTGAAAGCCAGTTCTTGAACCGCCGTGGCTCCGGCTTCCCGGATATGGTAGCCGCTGATGCTCATCGTATTCCAGTTGGGGACGTTTTTATGACAGAAAGCAAGAATGTCTGTGATGATTTTCATAGACGCTTGAGGAGGGTAAATATAGGTTCCCCGAGCCACGTACTCCTTAAGGATATCGTTCTGGATAGTGCCAGAAAGGTCGGACCACTTGATTCCCTTTTTTTCAGCCAAAGCCAGATACATGGCGAGAATAATGGCGGCAGTAGAGTTGATCGTCATGGAGACGCTGACTTCATTAAGGGGGATGCGCCTGAAAAGGAGTTCCATATCTTCAAGAGAGTCGATGGCCACCCCGACTTTTCCCACTTCCCCATGGGACAGAGGACTGTCCGAGTCAAGGCCCAGTTGAGTGGGAAGGTCAAATGCAACGCTTATTCCAGTCTGGCCTTGAGAGAGAAGAAAGCGATATCTTTTGTTGGATTCCTCGGCTGTCCCAAAGCCCGCATACTGGCGCATAGTCCACAGCTTTCCCCTGTACATGGTGGGATAAACACCGCGGGTGAAAGGATAAGTTCCTGGGTCGCCCAGTTCTTGTGTGTAGGAAAAATCAGCCAGATCTTTTTCTGTATAGACCTTTTTTGTTTCTATCCCTGATGATGTTAAAAATTTGCTTTTTTTTTCCTTATCTGAGGCCATTGTCTGAGCGGATTACCAGTGTTGCGCTTTACTGTCTCTAGTCCATGAGAGAAATCAAAATCTGTACTTTAACTTAATCGGTACTTTGCTTCAATTTCCGGGCTGATTCAGGAGATATAATTCATGAAGGCTTGAGTCCCGGCGTAGGTTCCTCTGTCTTTGAGGTCCTCCTCTATTTCCAAAAGCCTGTTGTACTTGGCCACTCTTTCGCTTCGGCTCAAAGAACCGGTTTTGATCTGCCCTGTATTCAGAGCGACACTTAAATCTGCGATGAACGTGTCCTCTGTCTCTCCTGAACGATGGGATATCACTGCCGAATATCCATTCTTGTGCGCAAACCTCACTGTTTCTGTTGTTTCACTGAGGCTACCGATCTGATTCAACTTGATGAGGATTGAATTCCCTATTCCCTGGTTCACTCCTTTCTTGAATCTTTCCAGGTTTGTGACAAAAATATCATCCCCGACAATCTGGATTTTATCTCCCAACGCGTCCGTCATGAGTTTCCATCCTTCCCAATCATCTTCAGCAAAGCCATCTTCAATGGAGATAATGGGGTAGTTTTCAACCAGATTTTGATAGAATTCGACCATCTCAGTGGAAGACCTCTTTGAACCGTCTGATTTCTTGAAAACGTATTTATCGTCAGAGTAGAATTCGGAAGCAGCGGCGTCAAGGGCGAGATGGATATCTTTGCCTGGTTTGTAACCGGCATCTTCGATGCTTTCGAGGATCAGATCGAGAGCCTCCTCGTTGGATTTCAAGTTTGGCGCAAAACCCCCTTCGTCACCCACAGCCGTGCTGTATTCTTTTTTACGGAGGATTTTTTTTAAGTGATGAAAGACTTCTGCTGACGCCCTGATGGCTTCAGAAAAATTTGGGCTGCCGAGGGGGGCGATCATGAATTCCTGGATATCAACGTTGTTGTCGGCGTGAGACCCGCCGTTGAGAATATTGATCAGGGGCACAGGCAGAAGGTAGTCCTCTTTTTTGCCCAGATATTGGTAAAGAGGCATGTTCAGAGCTCGTGACGCCGCTTGAGCCGCTGCCATGGAAACAGAAAGAATGGCGTTGGCTCCCAATTTTTTCTTTGAAGGTGTTCCATCCAGTTGAATGAGCCGTCTATCCAGCTCTTCCTGCTGGAGAGCATCCATCCCCACAATCTCAGGCGCAATGATTTCCTTCACGTTGGCGACAGCCTTGAGGACGCCCTTCCCCAAATAGCGCGATGAATCTTCATCTCTTAATTCGAGAGCTTCATGGGTGCCAGTGGATGCCCCTGAAGGGACAGCGGCTTCTCCTCTAACGCCAGATTCCAGGGTGACCTGTGTACTGACAGTAGGATTCCCTCGGGAGTCAAGGATTTCTCTGGCTCTGATTTCTTCTATGGTTGTTTTGGCCATTTTTGGAATCCTTTGGATTTTTTATAGATGTGTATTTCTTATTCTGTGAAAAGGAGTTGTTTTTTAATTTATTAAATGCTTATTTTTTAGCTGGTTCCACCTTTGCGGGTTCTTCGGGTGATTTTCTAAAGAGTTCTGCCTTTTTCTTGTCAACGAACTCCTTGATAGATTCGATTCCTTCGGCTGTTTTCTCTTTGACGACTTTTATCCCTTTCTCAGCTTCCTTGGCGACTTTCTCGTAACTTTCCTTTGCTTTCTCTCCGGTTTTAACCGCACCTTCATGAATTTTCTTCCGTGTTTCCTCACCGCTGGCCGGAGCAAAGAGGACACCCAGAACGAATCCTGTGGCTGCACCGATCAAGAATGAGAGCGTGGATTCCACAAAGCAGGAGTTTTTATTATTTGCCATTTTTTTCCTCCTTTCTTTTCCTTTTCTTTATTTGCCGCCAACCAAAACGAAGAATGGGAAACAGTATCGGCCAGTATTTTGAGGAGGGTCGGATGATTTTTGTTGTCATGAATCCAACGATTTCAGATATTCCGATTGCTGATTTTTTCGCGGCTTCGAGGGTCACACTCAAATCATCCATTTTTTCTTTGGCTTTTTTATCTGTCTCCTTCAAATTCTTGGCTAGTTCCCTTAACTCCTTGAGCGTTTCTTCTCCCTCCTTGGCTGTCTTTCGAAGCTGAATAAACAGAGTGACCAGGAATGTGCCTGCAACAACGATGACAATGGTGATAACGAGGAAGAGAAACTGGTTTAGGGTTAGCGACATGGTGCTTATAGAAATAAACCAAAACATTTGTTTTGTCAAATGAATAGAAGCCAAACAAAGCATCTCCATATGCGTGTTAATAGAACTGACTATAGATCAGACTGAGTGTATTGAAAACACGCAGACTTTGCCCCAGCGAGTCAAAGCCTGCTCGGTTTCAGGCTCCGCTCTCCTCTCCTCCGGAGAGGAACCATGCCTGCTCTACCTTCAAACGGTTTTCTCAACACTCAGCCTGATCTCTCAAAAGACTTCAATCTAGCTTTATACGGAGCGGAAGTGGAGATGCTTCTAAAGCAAAACGATAAGAAAAAAAATCTAAGAAATAGGCCGCTAAAAACTGAGTGGTGAATCCGCACTGAAAAGCATGAAAATAACCTTCTATCCCGGATGGGGAGCCAAGTATATATCGCCAGAATCAGGAGGATGGGAAGAAGAGGATCAAAACCTATTTCCAGAGGACTTTCTGGATGTCTTCAAGGTTGAATTCTTTCTCGATCTTTTTACAAATATGGGGATAAACTTCTTCTTCTTTGGATTCCTGGGCTTGTTCCCACTCTTTTAACAGGGGGGAAGAGATAAACTCGAAATTTTTCTTGAGTGTTCTGTTGATACCTCTAAATGCCTGCCAATGAGTGATCATCAATAGGGCCAGGACACCGAAAAAAACATTGGGTCCGGGAAGAAAAGCCGCTAATCCGCTGATAGGAAGAAGCAGGGTTTCTCCGACAAGAAGGACAATGTGTTTGGTTCTCTGTTTCTGGAGGAAGAAATTAAATCGGGTTTTGATTCTTTTTTTCTCTGGTTTCCCCGAATAGAAGATCTGAATTTTATCCTCGTTGAATTTCAAGACTTTTCCAAACGCCTGCTCTTGCCATAGGATTTTTTGAGGCAGAAGGGTGAGCTTTTTTTTGGCCAGTTCCAGGAGTTCTTTCCAGCGGGAAGTTTTGATCTGGATTTGGCTGCCCGGCCCGGAAGAGAAATATCTGTATTTATGCTGGTAGTCACGAACGAAGAAAAACTTCATGGCGTGACTCATTTTAGCATTTTGCGCAAAGTAGGAGCAAGATGTCCCTTCAATAGGAAAGCATTTCCATACCAGTGTTAACAAGATGCATAATAGACCAGGCTAAGTGTTTTTGAATCCAAAAGCCGGAGCATACGGTTTTTAAACACTCAGCCTGATCTTCCACTCAGCTCTACTCTAGCTTTGTCCAACACGAAAGTGGAGATGCGTTTTCTATCGCCGCTGACTCAGGAGATAGATGAAGAAGGGCGCACCCACGGCTGCAGTGATGATCCCGATAGGAAGTTCTGTTGGAGAAAGGAGGGTGCGTGCCAGGAAGTCAGAGTAGACGAGAAAGATACCCCCTGTGAGAGCGGAAAAGAAAAAAAGATGTCTGTGGTCAGGTCCGATGAGAATTCGGATCCAGTGTGGAACAACCAGGCCGACAAAACCGATAATCCCACTGACTGAGACAGATGAGGCGGCGAGCAGCGTGGATACAGCCAGGAAGGTTTTTCTGACTCGGTTCACAGGGCAGCCCAGTGATTGAGCGATTTCATCTCCCTGAACTAGGAGGTTCATATCCTTAGCCAGCCATTGAGCCACTGCGAAACACAGCAGGAAATATGGGAATACAGCGATAATTTGATTCCAGTCTGAAAGCTTAAAACTTCCCAGCAGCCAGAAAACGGCCTGTTCGAAGTCTTCTGATTTGAAGAATATTAAAAAAGACGTTAGAGCGGAGGCCAGTGCGCCAGCCGCAATCCCAGTCAGGAGAAGGGTTTCGACCTTAAACACCTTTTTTCTCTGAGACAGGAGATAGACAAGAAAGACAATGGCGAAGCCAGATGCAAAAGCAAATAGACTCTGGAGTGAAAAGCCGAAAAACCGGACATTCAATCCTAGATAAATACAAAGGACTGCACCGAAGGATGCCCCTGAAGAGACGCCCACGACAAACGGACCAGCCATCGGATTTTGGAAGTAACCCTGGAGTATAGCTCCGGAAAGGGAAAGGCTGGCCCCGACCAGAAAAGCCAAGAGCGCGCGGGATAGCCTGATGTCAATGAAAATTTTGCTTAAGGTTGGATCACTCAGGTTATGGAATAAGAAATCAAACAGATCTCCAGGATTTGTCTCTACGGGTCCTCCAAGGAGAGAGAGTAAAAAGCCTGAAATAAACAGGAACAGGAGGACGGCAAGAAGAATCAGCCTTTTCGACCTTGCTTTCATTATTCTTTCTCAAAACACTGAGGATGAAGGAGACGAGCCAACTCTTCGAGAGCCTCAATAAGCCGGGGACCTTGCCGGGTGGCCAGGTTTTCGTCCAGAAAATATATCCTGTCTGAGTCGACAGCTTTGGTGCTTTCAAGATGAGCTTCATTTTTGATCCACTTTTTCGTTTTGAGGAAGTCATTTGTGGATTTGGCAAGAATGATAATGACCTCAGGATCCTCATGAATGAGATGTTCCCGGTTATAATTCAGCCATTTCCGAGGTATGCTTCCGGCAATGTTCACTCCTCTCGCTTTTTGGACGAGGTCATTGAGGAAACTTTCCCCTCCACAGGTCCAGAGGCCCGTACCGTGAAGGGAGAGGAAGACTTTCGGCTCCTGCTTGACGCGGCGAAGGACTGAGTGGATTTTTTCGTATCTCTCTCTGAGAGAGTGGATAAAAAGTTCGGCTCTTTTTCCAGCATGTGTGACGGTTCCTATTTTTCTGATGATGGAAAGAGTGGACTCGATGGTCGTCCCGGCATCCAAGACAAATACAGGAAGGTTGAGATTTCTGAGCCGATCGAGAGTCGGTAAGGGATTTCCCCGGAATCCAATGATCAAATCAGCTTTAAGAGCGATGATTTTTTCCAGGTTTGGGTCAACCATGCCTCCGATTTTTTCTTTTTTTGTTGCGCCTTCAGGGAAATCGCAGTAACGGGTAACTCCAACGACTTTCTCTCCCAATCCAAGTGCGAACAGGATTTCGGTGATATTGGGAGCCAAAGAGATGATTCTTTGAGGAGGAGCTGTCATATCGAAAGCGAAACCGAGGTCATCCTTGATGATTATCTCCTGAGCGTTAAGGGAAAAGACGACCAGTAAAACGAGCCGCACGACAGTGGATGCTTTTTTGGAGTTCATGCCTTTCTTCCTGTTCCAGGGATAAGCGATATCTCGGGGAGCTTGGAGTGGACATTTTCTCTGATTTCCACAGCTGTCGCGAAGACTTCCATGATGTTTTTCTTTGTGACCAGCTCATCCGGAGGACCTAGCGCTTGAACTCTGCCGTCTTTAAGGAACATGATTTTCTGGGAGTACGGGATGGCGAGGTTAATGTTATGCTCGGTCGTCAGGATAGTTTTCCCTTTTTCTTCCTGGAGGCGCTTGAGGATTTGATAAATTTCGACCTGATAGTTGATATCCAGATGGGAGCTGGGCTCATCGAGGAAAAGGAGAGGTGTGTCTTGGGCGAGCGCCCGTGCAATAAAGACTCTTTGACGTTCTCCTCCACTGAGATGAGCAACTTTTTTCTCACTCAGATGATCAATCTGGGTAAGAGTCATGACTTCCTCGATTATCCCGGCGTCATCGGCGGAGGAACTTTCCCATCGGCTTTGATGAGCATACCTTCCCATGAGAACTGTCTCTGCCACGCTGAACTCAAAAGATGAGCTGAATATCTGAGGAACATAAGAGATTTTTTTAGCCAGTTGTCGGACGCTCTGGGAGAAGACATCATTGCCGTTGACTGATATTCTGCCGGAGACATTCTTCAACAAACCTTGAAGGGCCTTGATCAAAGTGCTTTTTCCAGAGCCGTTTTTTCCTAGAATAGACAGGAATTCGCCTTTTTT
The DNA here is from genome assembly GCA_050116035.1 of Candidatus Aminicenantota bacterium. Lineage (GTDB taxonomy): Bacteria > Acidobacteriota > Aminicenantia > Aminicenantales > Aminicenantaceae > SOIA01. The sequence goes on from JASFPJ010000030.1 coordinate 7,429, forward strand.
CATGGAAAAAGAGATATCCTGGATAACGTAGCTGTTTTCATAGCCAGCAGAGAGTTTGTTGACTTCAAGAATGTTCATTTAGGAAGCGAAGATGCTCGTCACCAAGCAAACTTTAATAGATTCAGTTTTTGATTTATTAATAAAGACTTTTTCATCCTAATACTTTTCAGATAATTGTTCAATGGGGTCAGGGCTTTACACGATAATGGGATCGGGCCTTATTTATATGTCTGGGCTCATGACAAGATTTCAGTTCAACAAACATCCATCCTGACAAGCCCTGGACCCTGATTAATCCCCAAAGAATGACTCCATTATCTTGACTTTTAAGGGTAATGAATCTAACATTTATGATTGAATTTCACGAGAAAAAGAGGACGAAAAAGAACCAGTTTTTCTTGTTCTTAATTCCTGGACGGTGTTGAGGATATATCAAGAATGAAAGACGATTACACTATCCAAAAGATAGAAGAGAAGTGGCAAAAAATCTGGGCGAAAGAAAAAGCCTTCCAGCCCTGTAAAGACGCTCAGAAGGAAAAATACTACTGCCTCGAGATGTACCCTTACCCTTCAGGCAAGATCCACATGGGTCAGGTCCGGAATTATGCGATCGGAGATGTCATTTCTCGCTTTATGCAGATGAAGGGCTTGAACGTCATCCATCCGATTGGGTGGGACGCTTTGGGAATGCCAGCCGAGAATGCGGCTATCACTCAGGGGATCCACCCCCAGAAATGGACTCTGGATAATATTTCCCATATGAAGGGCCAGTTGAAGAGACTGGGCTTCAGTTATGACTGGTCAAGAGAGGTCAACACCTGTTTGCCAGAGTATTACAAGTGGAACCAGTGGATTTTTTTAAAGATGCTCGACAAGGATTTGGCGTATCGCAAGAAAAGCAAGGTCAACTGGTGTCCTCAATGCCAGACTGTCCTGGCGAACGAACAGGTCATCGGCGAGAAGTGCTGGCGGTGTGATTCTCTTGTCAAGCAGAAGGAAATGGAGCAGTGGTTTCTGAAGATAACAGATTATGCGGAAGAGCTCCTTTCCGGCCATGAAATGTTGGAAAAATGGCCAGAGCATGTCCTGCTCATGCAGAAAAACTGGATAGGAAAGAGCACAGGAGCCCATATCACTTTTCCTCTTTCTGATTATTCCCAATCGATCGAGGTATTCACCACGAGGATTGATACAATCTACGGAGCCACATTCATGGCGCTTTCCCCTGAGCATCCGTTGAGCCAGGAATTGATCGCAGACTCTAAAGAGAAAGAGAAATTGCAGTCTTGGATAGACAGGAATATCGAGACAATTCGCCTTAAAAAAGATGAGGGAGAAGTCGAAAAAGAAGGTATCGATACGGGCAAAAAAGCCATTAATCCTTTCACAGGAGAGGAAATTCCGGTATGGATTGCCAACTTTGTCTTGATGGAATACGGAACCGGTGCCATCATGGCTGTGCCTGCCCATGATCAAAGAGATTTCGAGTTTGCCAAGAAGTATTCCCTGCCGATTGAAGAAGTCATTGTTCCAGAGGGAGAATCGCCCAAAGGAGAGCTCGAAGAGGCTTTTGAAGATTACGGAGTGGTAGTGAATTCCGGACCTTTCTCCGGCAAGCGTTGTGAGGAGGCCATTGAAGAAATGGCTCAGTTTGCGAAGGATAAGGATTTCGGCCGCAAGAGTGTTTTGTATCGCATCCGGGATTGGGGCATTTCGCGTCAGCGCTATTGGGGGACTCCGATTCCTGTGATTTACTGCCAGGAGTGCGGTATCGTCGGTGTTCCCTACAAGGATTTGCCTGTTTTGCTGCCTCAAGAAGTGGAGTTCACAGGGGAGGAAGGTTCGCCTCTAGAAAATGTCGAGAGTTTTGTTAAAACGTCCTGCCCGAAATGCAAGGGGGAAGCCAGACGGGAAACAGACACGATGGATACTTTTTTTGACTCCTCCTGGTATTTTTTCCGGTACACGTCCGCCCACGCAGAGAAGCTTCCTTTTGATCCTCAGGCTGCGGATTACTGGCTTCCGGTTGATTTGTATATTGGGGGTGTGGAACATGCCATACTCCATCTGATCTATGCTCGATTTTTCTGTAAATTCTTTAGAGACCAAGGCTTGACCGTTATCGAGGAGCCTTTTCCCCGTCTGCTGGCTCAAGGAATGGTGATCAAGGATGGGGCAAAGATGTCCAAGTCAAAGGGAAATGTCGTTGATCCCGATGATATGATCGAGAAATACGGAGCGGATTCGCTAAGGCTTTTTATACTTTTCGCCTCTCCACCAGAAAAAGAGTTCATCTGGACTGATGAAGGGGTGGAAGGATGTTTCAGATTCTTGAATCGCCTCTGGTCAATCGTGGTTGAAAATCTGGATTTGTTTTCCAAAGAGGCCGATTCTCCAGAAAAGGAGACAGGAGAAGAAGCCCGAAAGCTGAGAGTCAAGATGCACCAGACGATAAAAAAAGTCAGCGAAGACATTGAGAAAAGATACCATTTGAATACTGCCATCAGCTCTTTGATGGAATTATATAATCAGGTGAAGAGAGATAAGGACACCCTGATACAGAGTCAGAAGGGGAGAGCCGCTGTCAAGGAATCCCTGGAAAGCCTTATTTTGCTACTTTCGCCATTTGCACCTCACCTCTGTGAAGAGCTCTGGGAGAAAACAGGGCATAAGACTTTTCTTTTCCGAACACCCTGGCCTTCGTATGACCCAGAATTAGCCAATGAGGAAAGAATCACGATCGTTGTTCAGGTTAACGGAAAGTTAAGAGATAAGTTCGAAGCCGAAAGAGATTCAGATGAGGAAGACATAAAAGAGCAGGCCTTGGATTTGAGTCGTATAAAAAATATAATCGGAGACAAAGAGCCAAAAAAAGTCATTTATGTTAAAAATAAACTAGTGAATATAGTGAAATAAATATTTTGAGAACGCCTATGAAAAGAATTCTCATCTTGACTCTCACGTGCTTGTTTCTCCTCCAGTGTGGCTATCATCTCCGGGGCACAGGAAGCTTCCTTCCCCCCCATATAAAAAGAGTCAATATCCCGATGTTTAAGAACTTAACCACACGCTTTGAGCTGGACCTGAAATTGACCCATAGCGTTATCGATGAGCTTGTGGCCAGAGGGAAAGTTGAGATTGCTGAGGACACAAAGAATGCGGATGCCGTGCTGATCGGGGAGATTGTCACTTTCCAAGCGCAACCGATCGCTGTATCCAGGGAGGCCTCCGCAGACCGGTACAACATCATTGTGGTCACCAGGATCACATTGAAGGATTTAGTTAACCAGAAGATTATTTTCTCCAACCCAAACTTCCGATACTTGGAAGTGTACGAAGTGCCTGAAGGAGAAGATTTCGAAACTGTGGAATCAGAAGCTCTGGATAAGATAGCGGAAAAATTTGCGCGCAGCTTAGTGACCAACATATTAGAAGGATTTTAGGGGTTGTACAGCTTTCTGCTGAATCAAAAGATCACTGAAAACACAGTTGTCCCCTGTTATTTTTTTCATGGCGAAGAAACGTTCCTTGCCTACCAATTTATCAATGAGCTCAAGAGCGCTCTGCTTTCTGATGAAGTGCAGGAATACAATGTTGAGAGGTTTAATCTTGACGAGAAATCCTGGGCAGAAGTGATTGACTTAGCCAGAACCATTCCTTTTTTTCTCTCGCCCTGGCGCATAATCGTTGTCGAGGTGTCCACAGGAAAGAAAGAAAGCCTTTCTTCTCAGGAGCAGAGGATACTCGAAGACTATTTTACTTCTCTATCTTCCCGAACGGTCATGGTCATCATTTTTTCGGGAAAAATAAGAAAGACGAGTTCGCTCTTCAAATATTTTTCGTCTCTTCCCTCCACAATTGTTTTGATCAAGGAACTTAGGCCTTTAAAGGAAAGGGCTCTGTATGCTTGGATGGGCAAGAAATTTTTGTCCAAGGGGAAGACAGCTGATCCTGAGGCGATGCGAAGGCTTGAAGAGCTCGTCGGGAACGACCTCAGAAGGATCAGTAACGAGATGGAAAAGCTTATGACGTATGTGGGGGAAAAAAGTGTAATCGAACTGGATGACGTCAACCAGATCTCCGGTTGGGTGAAGACTTTTTTTGAATGGGAGATTTCTGATAGTCTGGCAAGGGCTGATTTTGGTCAGTGCCTTATTGTTTTGAATAATCTATTCAAGGAAGGGATTAAGCCAGAGTACATCCTGGGCTCAGTGGTCAGGTTTTTCCGGGATATTCTTCAAGCGAAGCTATTAGTCAAGGAAAAAGATGTCGATAAGAAGGCGATTTTCAAAGAATTGAGGCCTCAAATCCACGAAAAGTTTGGAAATTTTTATACAACCAAGCTTAAGGAATTCTTCTCGCTTGTCGAGAGATTCTCGATGAAGGACCTGAATTATGTGCTGACTGAGCTTGAAAAGGTTGATTTAAAGATAAAAACATCCGGGCTGAATCCCAAGACGCTTCTAGAGTCTTTCCTCTCTGATTATTGTCGACTTCGCGAAAAGGATAAGGTTACTTGGAAGGCGGAGAGGTGATCAATTCAACCTGATGGCTCAGCCGTGATTTGTATCTCTTGCCTTTGTTTTCGTGAATGGTTCCTTTTTTAACGGATTTATCGATGAGGGAGAATGTAAGAGGGAGAAGCTTTTGGGCGGCATCCTTGTCTTTATTCTGGATGGCATCTCTTAATTTTCTAATCTGTTTACGCAGGGCCGATTTATTTTTTTTATTTATGGCATTTCGGCGCAGATTCCGCCTCCATTGCTGTATGGCTGATTTATGAATAGCCATTTCTCTCTCCTTTTTGAAAAAGGTATGATAAGATATATCTTCTTTAAAGTCAATGTTTTTAGGTTGATGGAGAGTATCTTTATATCCGTGATAAAAGGATGGATTATAGATCAGCCGGAGTGAATGGATTAAGATGGAACAAAAAGAACAGAACCGCCGAGTGTTGAGATCCACTTTTGTCATGGCCATCCCCACATTGCTGAGCCGGATACTGGGTTTATTCAGAGACATACTCCAGGCCAAGTTCATGGGAACAGGCCATAGCATGGATGCCTTCACCATGGGCTATCTCATCCCTAATCTGCTGCGGAGGCTGACAGCTGAAGGAGCGATGACCGCTTCTTTTATTCCAGTTTTCACTCAGATGAAGAAGGAAAAATCAAAGGAAGAAGTCTGGAAGTTCGCCAATGCTTTTTTCTATGACATGACCCTGATTATGGCTTCTCTCATGGTTCTGGGCTTAGTATTCGCTCCTCTAATCGTCAAGATCATCGCCCCCGGTTTTGGAGAGACTGCAGGGAAATGGGAGCTGACGACTGTTCTGACTCGGATTATTTTTCCGTATATTTTCTTAATCAGCCTGGCTGCTTTAGCTATGGCTATCCTCAACTCCTTCCATAAATTTTTTGTTCCAGCCTTCACTCCTGTTCTCTTTAACCTGGCAATCATCACAGCGGCGCTCGTTTTTGCCCAAAAGGCCGAAGAGCCTGCTTTTGTTTTCGCAGTCGGGGTGGTTATTGGAGGTGTTCTGCAGCTGGCGTTCCAATTGCCTTTCTTGTGGCGGAACGGGATGCGCTTTAAGTTCGGCCTTTCTTTTACTCATCCAGCTGTGCGCAAAGTCGGGAAGCTCATGGTCCCGGGCCTATTCGGTGCCGGAATTATCCAGATCAATTATGCCATAAGCCGAATGCTGGCCACTTATTTAGAAGTGGGGAGTGCTTCCTCCCTTTATTTCGCTTCAAGGGTTCAGGAACTCACGCTCGGGTTGTTTTCCATCGGCCTCTCGATCGCTCTCTTGCCGACTTTTTCTGAACAGGCTGTCCGACAGGATATTCAGGGCATGAAAAAAACGCTTGTCTTTTCTTTCAAGTTCATATTTTTTATCACATTCCCGGCCATGGCCGGACTGCTGCTTCTTAGCCATCCCATCATTCAGGTTCTCCTGGAGAGGGGGCTATTTGGTGATCAATCCACAGCGATGACGTCCCAGTGCCTTTTCTATTTTGCTCTGGGTCTCCCTTTTATATCCGGTGTGAAAATACTTACCCCTGCTTTCTACTCATTTAAAGACATTAAAACTCCGGTCATAGTCGCCTTTTTTGTGATGATTGTTTACATCGGTCTGTCATTGATATTGATGAATCCTCTCCGGGTCGGGGGTATCGCTTTAGCCTTGTCCCTGGCTTCTCTCTTCAATTTCATTGTCCTTTTTTTTCTCCTAGAGAGGAAAATCGGTCGGATACAGAAAAAGGAATTTGTCGTATCAGGGATAAAATACGCTTTCTCGGCAGGGGTGATGGGTGTGGCGGTCTGGTTTTTCATGGAACAATTTGATTTTCCTGGAATGATCTTCCTGGAGCAGCTGGCGGTTTTGTCCGCAGCCATTGCCTTGGGAATCCTGGTCTACCTGTTGTTGAGTTTGCTCTTCAGTCATGAGGATTTAAGAAGTCTGAAAGGCGTTTTTTCTCGCAGGAAAAGGCCAAAAGATAATGGGAGAATGTGATGAAAATCGTTCTCCAGAGAGTCAAGCAGGCTGTGGTGGAAGTCGAACAGAAAGTTGTGGGGGAAATCGGGCAGGGAGTGTGTCTGCTCGTTGGTGTCGAAAAGGGGGATACTCAACTAGAGGCCCAATATTTAGCCAATAAGATCGTGGAGTTGAGAATTTTTCCCGATGGAGAAGAAAGGATGAATCTGTCATTGCTGGATGTTCAAGGAGAGGTGCTTGCCGTCTCTCAGTTCACACTGGCCGGTTCATTGAAGAAAGGAAGGAGGCCCAGTTTTGACAGTGCCGAAGAACCGGAAAAAGCGGAGGGGCTTTTCTGCTATTTTGTCGAACTGATTAGACAAAGAGGCGTAAAGGTTGAAACGGGGGTTTTCGGAGCCCTGATGGAAGTCAGCCTGGTGAATGACGGCCCGGTGACTTTTATTCTCGAGAAAAAAAATCTTTAGGGGACGTCCCCATTTATTTAGACCATCTCCAGGATGTGTCCCATTTTCTCTTTCTTCGTTTTCAGGTATTTGATGTTGTTCTTGTTCGGTGGAACTTCGAGGGGCACACGATCCAAGATTTCCAATCCGTAGCCAGACAATCCAACAAATTTACGAGGATTATTCGTGATCAAACGGAGTTTATTGGCTCCCAGTGCGACCAGAATCTGAGCGCCTATCCCGTAATCCCTCTGGTCAGCTTTAAAACCCAGTTTTTTATTGGCTTCGACTGTATCAGCTCCATGGTCCTGGATCGCATAGGCTTTGATCTTGTTGGTGAAACCTATGCCTCTCCCTTCATGGTTGAGCATGTAAAGGATGACTCCCTTCCCTTCCTTGTTGATCATTTTCATAGCCTGGTGGAGCTGCTCTCCACAATCGCAACGAATCGAGCCAAAAGTATCTCCGGTCAAGCATTGAGAATGAGCCCTGACAAGAGTGGCTTCATCCTTTTTGATATCTCCCTTGACCAAAGCCACATGGTGTTCTTTGTGGATAGTATCTTCAAAGATCATGATCTTGAATTCTCCGAATTTTGTGGGCATGCTGGCTTCTTCTATCATTTTCACTAATCTTTCGTGCTTCATCCGGTATTTAATGAGATCAGCGATGGTCAGAATCGGTATGTTGTGAGTCTGGCTGATCTCTTCGAGCTGGGGCATCCTGGCCATGGTTCCGTCTTCATCCATGATTTCGCAGATAACGCCTGCATGCTTTAGACCCGCCAGGCGCGTAATATCTACAGAGGCTTCTGTCTGGCCGGCCCTTTCCAGCACTCCTCCTTCCCTGGCTTCAAGAGGAAAAATATGACCCGGTCGAGTTAGGTCAGAGGGCTGTGTTTTTGGATCAATGGCCACGAGAATGGTCTGTGCCCGGTCATGGGCTGATATTCCTGTCGTCACTCCATCTCTTGCATCTATCGAAACAGTGAACGCGGTTTGGTAGGGAGCTGTGTTATCTCGAACCATTAGAGGCAGATGGAGTTCTTTGAGTCTCTCCTTGGGCAAAGGCATGCAGATGAGACCTCGGCCATGCTTGGTCATAAAATTGATGATTTCAGGGGTGGCCTTTTCTGCTGCCACCATGAGGTCGCCTTCATTCTCCCGATCTTCGTCATCAACGATGATGATGAGTTTTCCCGCTTTGACAGCCTTTATCGCCTGTTCGACTGTCGCTGTTTTGGTTTTTTTCATTCTTGATCCTTTGTTCTTTTGCTGTTTGTCTATGTTTTTTCTTTAGATATCCAATTATACACGTATTTTCCGATCATGTCACACTCTATGTTGACTGCATCTCCCCTTTTGAGGTCTCCCATGTTAGAATTTTCTAATGTGATCGGTATCAGTTCAACTTCAAAAGAGGCAGAACCCAAGTCAACAATGGTGAGGCTGACACCGTTCAGTGCGACCGAGCCCTGAGGGATAAAATAGGGCCGGAGCTCTGGCGGATAGGAAACGGTCAGTCTCGTTCCTTTTTCTCTCTTCATAATTTTAAGCACCTTGCCTCGGGAGTCCACATGGCCGGTTATCAAATGACCGCTCAGGGGAGAGGATAGAGTGAGAGGATGTTCAAGATTGAGCCTTTCGCCTGGACGGAGAGTTCCCAGAGTAGTTCTTAGGCGAGTTTCCTGGGAGAGATTGAAAAAAGTCGTGTCTCTTTCCCTTTTGACCAGGCTGAGGCAGACGCCATTGACGGCGATACTTTCCCCGGTTCCCACTGGGGGAAGTTCAGGAGGGATTTCGACAGCGATTTCCTGTTTTCCTCGCCGATATCCTTTGAACTGGCCCAAATGATGAATGATTCCTGTGAACATTATAAATATCCTTCCACAATGATATCTTCACCCATTTGAAAAGAATGAGTGCTTTTCAATACAAATGAATCTTTGATGAAATCTGCGCCACTCCCCTGGAGAAAAGTTGGAGCTGTCTTTCCGCCAATGAGCTTGGGAGAGAGAGTGACAAAGATTTTATCCACCATTCTTCCTTCAAAAATTGACGTCAACAAGCGGCTGCCCCCTTCAACCAGGACACTCGATATCTCGTGTTGACCCAACCAGGAGAGGACCTTCTTTACTTCCACTCGCCGGGATGAAATGGGAATCACTTCGACCCCATTTTTGCGCAAGGCATCGGCTTTCTTTAGAGAGGCTTCTTTAAGGCAAAAAACCAAGATTTTTCCTCGTGAAAGAGTGGAGAGTATCCTGGATTGAGTTGGAAAACGAAGATGAGAATCGAGAATAATCCGCGTCAAACGCTTTTTTCCCCAGTTGGAATGACGGACAGTGAGCAAAGGGTCATCTTTGATGAGTGTATTCACACCGACCATGAGCGCATCAAACTCTCCTCTAAGGAGATGGAAGTATTTCCGTGCTTCCGGAGAAGATATCCATTGAGACGAGAATTTTTTGGTGGCTATTTTTCCATCGAGGCTAACGGCGGCCTTGGCCGCAACAAAAGGGATTTTATTTGTGATGTATTTGATATATGTTTCATTCAGACGCCTGTTTTTCTCCTGAAGAAGGCCCAGCGAAACCTCTATTCCGGCCTCTTTTAATTTTTTGATCCCCTTTTTTGAAACGAGAGGATTGGGATCGATATCCGAGATAACGGCTCTTCTTATTCTGGCCTGAAGCAGGGCTTCTGTGCACGGAGGAGTCTTTCCCCAATGAACGCACGGCTCAAGATTGATGTATGTCGTGCTGTTTCGCGCCAGAGAACCCGCTTTCTGGAGAGCGATGACTTCGGCATGAGGCTTTCCAGGTCTTTCGTGGTAACCATCCCCGACGATTATGTCTTTCTTGACTATTACGGCCCCGACATAGGGGTTGGGGCTGGCCCACCCTATGGCTTTTTCTGCTAATCCGTAAGCCATCTGGAGGTAGATAATATCTTTGAGGTTTTTCATGAAAGAAGGGCCTTGGCAAATTCCTGAGGAGAGAAGTGGAGCATATCTTTTTCCTCCTCTCCGATGCCTATGAACTTGACGGGGAGCTTGAGTTCGTCAACGATGCTGATAATGCTTCCCCCCTT
>JASFPJ010000031.1:0-17453 GCA_050116035.1 Candidatus Aminicenantota bacterium
CACATGGAGAATATGCACGTTTTCGGTGTTCCGTTTGTGGTGGCCATCAATAGATTTCCTTCAGATACTGATGTGGAGATAGAGAAAGTCAAAGAGCTGTGCCTCAAGGAGAAAGCTCGTGTGGCCCTGAGTGAGGTGTTTGCCAAAGGAGGGAAAGGCGGAAAGGATTTGGCACAGGAAGTCCTGAAAGCGATTAAGGAAGAGGAGAACCGGTTTCAACTTCTTTATCCTTCGGATATGCCACTTCTTGAGAAAATAGAGACAGTCGCTCAAAAAATATACGGGGCATCTTCGGTGGCCATGGAAGGAAAAATCAGAAGAAAGATTCGAAGGATTGAGAAAAGAGGATTCGGCAATCTTCCTGTCTGTATCGCCAAAACGCAGTATTCTCTTTCAGATGATGATGAAGCGTTGGGAAGACCGAAAGATTTTACATTGATCGTTACGGATGTCTCTATCAGTTCGGGTGCAGGATTTGTCGTGGTGTACTGTGGCGATATCATGACCATGCCCGGTCTGCCAAAGATTCCTTCGGCCGAAAAGATTGATGTCACGGAAGACGGCCGAATAACCGGTCTGAGCTGAGTTTACTGAGGACGTCGCCGAGAGCGACAATTTTTTTCTTATTTCTCATTTCCCCATTGGAATAAGAAAGAGGGATCCTCCGGGGAACGTCTTAGATTAATTTTTTCACATACAAGAAAGAGAATTCCGCAGGAGAGGCTATCCCCTCCGCGGCATTCCCATCCTTACTTACGAGCTGGAATCAATCTTTAGTCACCGAAAAAATTTTTCATTGTCGAATTAAATTTATCCTTTGTTTGTTTTCTAATTATGCAAAATTCCCAGGGGAAAATCGGATTTTTTTCTGTTCAAAACAGGGATTTGAGAGTGGGTTTACACCCTCATCCAATTATGATAAAAAGGGAAGGATTCATTGTCATTCTATCTTAAACACGAAAGGCTTAATCAATGTGTGAACTACGCGATGTTTTTATTGTCGGGGCCGCCCGGACGGCCATCGGCAGCTTTTTAGGAGCATTAAAAAGTTTTAAAGCCGCAGATTTGGGAGGTCTAGTTATCCAGGAAGCTGTGAAGAGAGCCGGGATCAAGGGGGAAGATATCGATGAGGTGATTATGGGGAATGTCGTTTCCGCAGGAATCGGACAGGCTCCTGCCAAGCAGGCGGCTATGAAGGGAGGGATCCCTCCCACTGTCAGCTGTTTTGCCGTGAACAAAGTATGCGGATCAGCTTTAAAAGCTGTTGCCTTGGGAGCCCATGCCATCTGGCTCGAAGAGAAAGAAATTATTGTCGCTGGCGGGATGGAGAGCATGAGTCAGGCACCGCATCTTGTCTGGGGAGCCAGGGAAGGCGTCAAGTTTGGAGATTTGAAGATGAAAGATTCCATGATCCTTGATGGACTCTGGTGCGCTTTTGATGACCAGCACATGGGCATAACTGGAGAAATCGTTGCTGAAAAATTCGGCGCAAGTCGAGATGAACAGGATGAATATGCGGCAAGCAGCCACCAGAAAGCGATTCATGCCATCGAAAAAGGGTATTTAAAGGAGGAGATTGTACCTGTTGAAGTTCCCCAGAGAAAAGGCGATCCTGTGATATTCGAAGTGGATGAAGGCCCGAGAAAAGATGCGACGCTCGAGAAGTTATCTAAACTCAGACCGGCCTTTAAAAAAGATGGGACAGTCACTGCAGGAAATGCGTCTAGTTTAAATGATGGGGCGGCCGCTGTTGTAATCGCTTCAGAAGATGCAGTGAAAGAGAAAAAGCTTCAGCCCGTGGCCCGGATTCTTGCTTCCACGACTAACGGAATTGAGCCCTCGATGGTGATGTATGCGCCCAAGGGAGCAATCGAGAAGCTTCTGGCCAATGTCGGCTGGACAATCAAGGATATTGATCTTTTCGAGATCAACGAAGCTTTTTCTTCTCAGCTTGTTGTGTTGATGAAAGAAATGGGATTGGACAGGGAAAAAGTCAATGTCCATGGAGGAGCTGTGGCTTTAGGCCATCCGATCGGAGCCACAGGAGCGAGGATTCTCACGACATTGATTTACGCCCTCAAACACAGAGGGCTGAAGAAAGGCGTGGCAGCGCTCTGCCTCGGCGGAGGAGATGCTGTTGCCATGGCTGTGGAGATGGTCTAAACAAGGAGGGACAATGGCAATAAAAAAAATTGGAGTGGTCGGAGCTGGAACGATGGGAACCGGGATTGCTCAGGTGGCCGCGGCTTCTGGTTTTGAGGTTGTCTTGAATGATGTGTCCGACGACCTGATCCAGCGCTCTTTAAAAACAGTGGATAAGAGCTTGACCAAGCTCACAGAGAAAGGAAAGATTGAAGAAGACAAGGACAAAATCATCTCTCGGATCAAGACCACGACACAATTGGCTGACATCAAGGATGTTGGTTTTGCCGTGGAAGCTGTATTCGAGGATTTCGAAGTGAAGAAGAAATTGCTCGAAGAACTGGATAAGCTCCTGGATCCCTCAGTCATTCTGACAACAAATACTTCTTCCATATCCATTACGCGTTTGGCTGCTTTGACGAGCCGGCCAGATAAATTTATGGGCATGCACTTCATGAATCCTGTGCCTTTAATGACCCTGGTGGAATTAATCAAAGGCATAGCCACTTCGAAGGAAACTTTCGATGAGGTGAAATCCCTTGCTGAGAAAATGGGAAAGGTGCCTGTGGAAGCCAATGATTTTCCAGGATTCATTTCAAACCGGATTTTGCTGCCCATGATTAACGAAGCCGTGTATGCATTGATGGAAGGAGTGGGAACCGCGGAAGCCATCGATACGGTGATGAAGCTAGGCATGAATCATCCCATGGGTCCTCTGACACTGGCAGATTTGATCGGCCTGGATGTCTGTCTTAACATCATGGAAGTCCTGTATGAAGGATTCAGGGACCCGAAATACAGACCCTGTCCGTTGCTGAGAAAGATGGTTGATGCGGGATACCTCGGTCGGAAGACTGGAAAAGGATTTTACGACTACAGTCAGTAGGTCAGATATTCAGATTGAAAGAATAATCATTTAAATATTCAAGAATCTTCGCGTATGAGTTACAATAAAAAAGCGAAAAATAGATGTATATCCAAGTAATGAATGAAACCCATTGAACCGGGGAGGATAAAATGACCCAAGAGACTGAAAACAAAAAAGATTCGAGGAATAGAGCGATCGATGCTGCGGTTTCTCAAATAGAGAAACAATTCGGCAAGGGAGCGGTGATGAAGCTCGGGCAAAGGGAGGCCGCGATTAAAGTGCCTGCCATCCCCACCGGATCGATTGCTTTCGATCTCAGCCTTGGTATCGGTGGGTTTCCCAGAGGGAGAGTGGTTGAGGTCTTCGGTCCGGAAGCCACGGGAAAAACAACCCTGGCTCTTCATGTTATCGCTGAGGCCCAGAAACAGGGCGGTCAGGCCGCCTTTATCGATGCCGAGCACGCTTTGGATCCCGTTTATGCGGCCAGTGTGGGAGTGGATGTGGACGATCTCCTCATTTCTCAGCCAGATTTCGGGGAACAGGCTCTGGAAATCGCAGAGATGCTTGTTCGCAGTGGGGCTGTGGACGTCATCGTTGTGGATTCTGTGGCGGCATTGGTGCCCAAGGCAGAACTCGAGGGAGAAATGGGGGATGCCCATATGGGCCTTCAGGCTCGTCTCATGTCTCAGGCATTGAGAAAGCTTACTGCCATAGTCAGCCGCTCAAAAACATGTTTCATATTCGTCAACCAGATCAGAGAGAAGATCGGATTTTTCCTCGGAAGCCCAGAGACAACAACAGGAGGAAGAGCCCTGAAGTTTTATTCTTCGATGAGGATCGATATCCGGAGATTGGCCACCTTAAAGGAAGGCGACAAGGTCATCGGGAACAGGGTGAAGGTAAAGATCGTCAAGAATAAAATGGCTCCACCTTTCAGGCTGTCTCAATTTGACATCATCTACGGAGAGGGGATATCGAAGGAAGGCGATTTGGTTGACTGCGGGTTGGATACGGGAATTATTGAAAAAACCGGAACCTGGTATTCTTATAAAGGAGAACGGTTGGGACAGGGCAGAGAAAATGTCAAGAAGCTCCTCAAAGAGAACATAGAGTTGGCGGCTCAGTTAGATACCGAAATTCGAAGGGAGGTCGGGCTCCTTCCTGCGGAGAAATCATCAGAAAAGGCTCAAGAGAAAACTGAGGAAAAAACAGCTGAAAAAGGCGCAGAAAAACCTGCCAAAGAATAACCTCAAAAGGAGGTCTCTATGAATTCAATGAAATTCAGGATCAAGTGCGCATTTCTCTTAGCCATAATCATTGTTTTTTTAGGCTCACTGGCGCAAGCGGATTCACTTACGGATCAGGTTGATGAGCTGTTCAAGACATGGGACAAGCCAGATTCTCCAGGTTGTGCCCTGGGAGTCATCAAGGACGGCCAATTCATTTACAGAAGAGGATACGGCATGGCTAACCTGGAGTACAACATTCCGCTCAATTCTCGATCAGTTTTCCGCATCGGTTCGACCTCTAAACAGTTCACAGCCATGTGTATTGCCCTGCTTGAAGAGCAAGGGAAGATCTCAGTGGATGATAGCCTAAGGAAATATTTCCCGGAAATGCCCGAGTATGCCAATGATATAAAAATTCGACACCTTCTCCATCACACGAGTGGAATCCGGGATTATTTGACCCTCTGGAGAATCGCGGGCGAACGGAATGATGATTTTTTCATTGATCCTGAAGTGGTCGCTCTTATAGCCAGGCAGAAAGAACTCAACTTTAATCCGGGGGATGAGTTTCTCTACAGCAATTCTGGATATTTTCTTTTATCGGAGATCGTGAAAAGTGTGACGGGGAAATCCATGGGAGTTTTCGCTGAGGAATACATATTCAAGCCTCTCGGCATGAAGAATACTCATTTCCACGACGACCATACAATGATTGTGAAAAACAGGGCTTCGGGTTATTCTCCTCTCAGAGGCGGGGGATTCAGGATTAGTATGACGACTCTGGGCATGATCGGGGATGGGGGCGTCTTCACCTGTGTGGATGATCTCCTCTTGTGGGATCGAAATTTCTATAACAATAGATTAGGAAAAGGAGGCCAGGAGTTGATCGATAGAATCCTCACTCCTGGAAAGCTGAACAATGGTGAGGGACTTGACTACGCTTATGGTCTGGGAATTGGAGATTATAAGGGTTTGAGGATGATCAGCCACGGTGGAGCGTTTGTGGGTTTTAGGGCGGATATGATTCGTTTTCCTGAGCAAAAGTTTTCTGTGATATGTCTGGCCAACCTGAGCCGAATCAACCCGAGCCAGCTGGCCAGAAAAGTGGCGGATGTCTATCTGGCTGGCCAATTTAAAGAAGATAAGACAGAAAAAAAACCTACTCCCAAACCTCGTTTCATAAAGCTTTCTGAGGCGGAGCTCAAAGAAAAAACAGGTGCTTTTCGAAATCCACAAACAGGCACCATTTGGAGGATTTCACTCAGAAAAGAAACGCTGGAGGTGTATACATTTTTGTATCGATTTTCCATTTCACCTGTGAGCCAGAGAAAATTTCTTTCAATCGATGCGCCCATGGAACTCGAAATTGAATTCGAAAAAAAAGCCAAGAAAGAGCCGATGATCATTCGCGTCAAAAGAGAGGGAAGGGATCCTTACATGATGGAGCCCGTCGTTCTCGTTTCTCCAACGGCTGAAGAGTTGGAGGAGCTTGTCGGGGAATATACCAGTGAAGAGCTCCAGGTCACTTATGGGCTGGAATTGAAAGAGGGGAAGCTCTTTCTTGTTCATGAGAATCGGTATAAAGACTATCCAGACAGTCCTTTGGAGCCCACGTTGAGAGACAATTTCATGATCTCCGGCATGCAGGTACAGTTTTTCCGTAATGAGCAAAATAATGTGGAATCATTCACTGTGAATGCCGGCCGTGTGAAGAATATTCGCTTTGTGAGAAAAAATAAATAAATGCATATGGCTGTTCCAGTGATTACCCGTTTGAATTCCTTTTGACATATCGGACAATCTCTTCGTGGGTGGCAAACCAGACCTTCTTGAATGTGCGCATGTGCTGTATGAGTTTTTCAAACATTACTTTTCTACCACGGTTGGCCGACTGAGCTCATGTAAACGACACTCTCCTCTTCGCCGTCAACCTCGATAAGTGCGTTCACTTCTCCATCGTAAAGGGCGCCGATCTGGCATGTTCCCAAACCTAAGGAAACCGCGGCCAGAGCGAGATTCTGGGCGATATGGCCGGCATCGAGATAGACATAACGGTAGGCCCGCTGGTCGTATTTCCATTTGGAACGCTGGAACACCGCCGTCCAGATAAACACGACGTTTGCTGAGTAGGCCATGTCCTGGTCGAGTGCGGCTCGAGCCACAGCTTCTCGAAAATCACCTTTTTTTAGCTGTTCAAGATCATGATTCGGCACTCCATAATGATAAATCCCGGATTCGATCTCTTGGACGTTGTGAATGGCAAGATAGGTCTCGACAGGATAAAGGGCTCCTGCGGATGGAGCGGCCCGAAATTCAAATCCCATGGATTCATGTGTGATGCCTTGGGTTGCCCAAAGGAGTTGGGATAAATTATCTTTTTTCAAGGGCAGATCCTTGAAGTTCCGGATGCTGTGACGCTGATTTATCGCTTCCCAGAGAGGCATTCCCCCCTCTTTTTGAGGGATCTCCAGTTTATACTTTGGCGCTTCAGGATAATGTTTATATGTTTTGGGCTTAGCATGCCAGAGAAGAGGCCCACCCCCGATCTTTCCTCTGATGTATTGTGTTTCTTTCTGGAAAAGGTCACCCGTCCCTTTGTTCATGACACAATCCTCCTCAGAAGTCTACATTTATAAGGTGAAGCCAAAGATAATATAGAGAAGAACAGCGAATCCAGCCGCTGTGAACGCATAAGGAAGCTGGGTTCTCACATGATCGATATGGTCAGTGGCGGCTGCCATGGAAGAGATGATGGTCGTATCGGATATCGGCGAGCAGTGATCTCCAAACACTCCGCCACCGAGAACAGCGGCAATGATTAAACCCGGATGAAGCCCGATGATATTGATCATCGGGACCGCGATGGGAATCATGATGGCAAAAGTCCCCCAAGAGGTTCCCGTAGAGAAGGCGATGAAGCAGGAGATGATGAACACAACCACAGGTATGAATCCAGGATTGAGAGTGGATTTGGCGGCTTGAGCCACAAAGGGACCAGTGCCCAGAGCATCGCAGGTATCGCCGATGGAAAAAGCCAGCATCATCAAGGTGGCCACAGGAATGAGCCCTCCGACTCCTTTCATGAAGACATCCGTGATTTCTTTGACTTTCATTATTCCTTGAATCCGGTAGGCAATGGCACCGGCCACAAGTCCCAAGATGACAGCCCAGAGAACAGAGACAGAACCAGAGCCTTCCATCAAATTTCCTTTTCCTGTGATGAGTAGAACAATGGGCATCGTGACCACCATTATCCCAACCGGAAGGATCATATTTATTGCTCGCGGAGGGGCACCTTTCTTGGCCTCCATGGATACAACTTCAGTCGAAACTAAGGGCTCGGCTCCATCCCGCAGGAGCTTATTTTCGACTCTGACTCTGTGTTCCGCTTTCTTCATGGGCCCGAAGTCCTTTTCTCTGAGGACGACTGTGAGAACAAGGAGCAGAGCGAAGACAGCATAAAAGTTAAAAGGAATAGATGCCAGGAGGTATTTAACGGGTTGTTCGACATTTTGTTTGCCGAGGAGTCCGATAACGAAAGCCCCCCATGCATTGAGGGGGACAAGAATACACTTTGGCGCAGATGTTGAATCGAGGATGTAGCTGAGCTTCTCGCGGGATATTTTGAGCTTATCGAAAATTGGCCTGGCCACGGCTCCAGAGACAAGCACGCAAATGCTGGATTCTATAAAAATAATAAATCCCAGGAACCAGGCCAGCAGGCCTCCCCTTTTTCTTGTCCGGACCAGTCCTTTGCCGCTGACCCAGTTGACAAAACCCTTCATGCCTCCTGAATACTGTGTGAAAGTAATGATCGCTCCTATCATGGCGCTGAAAAGGATAACCCGTGTGTTATCCGCGTCCTTGAACACGTCGATGAGAGAATTAACTGTCTGGATGAGGCCCTGGATAGGGTTCCAGGAATGGATGATGGTCCATCCCAACCATATGCCCAGGATAAGAGAGATATAGACATGTTTGGTTCGGATAGCGAGGATGATTGCGAAAAGGGGTGGAAGGATGGAAAGCCAGCCGAAAGTCTCCATCTTGGGTACTTTTTTCTAGAGAGATATAACACTGGAAAAGGGATATGTCAAATGGGATTGAGCCGAGTAATCGGGTAATCATGAAGGTAGATGGCAGTTAACGGATTTTATACAGGATTTTATCGCTGTATGTTCTTTTTAGAAGCGTTGAGCATCCAGATATTTTCTTGGAAGAAATGCTTCTTCTTGAAAGACAAGGAGTGGATACTGTATAAAGAATAAAATAAGGGGAAAAGTGAATACAGAGATACATTTTCGTTCATTTTTGGTAAAATAGTGGAAATTAGATTGATAGTCAATTTTGAATAGGCGATAACTAAGATGATCGATTCCTTATTAGATTTTCTGAAAAAAATAGTTGATTTTCTTGGTGGTCTAAATATTCTTGATTTTATTTTCTTGGGTCTGTTCTTAATTATTTATATCTGGATGCTTTTCACCCACAAGAGTGTCAAAAGAGTCATCAGTGATCCTTTAAAGAAGTATGATAAAGACATCAAGAAGAAACAGGACGAGTTGGACCGGGAGAAAGAGGCAATTAGAGCCTTTGCCACTAAGGAAATCAAGAAAGTGGAAGAAGTCCGAGCTGAACTGAAAGCACAGTTGGATAAGGATATCGAGGCACTAAAAGGGATAAAAATTGAAAAGGAAGCTGAGTTGAAGGCTGAAGCTGAGTTAATGGCAGAAGCAGAGTTAAGGGCTGAAGCAAAAGAGAAAGTCCCGGCCAAGAAAGTGATTAGTGTAGAAAAACCAGCTCAGGTTAAGCAGGTTGCACAAGAGGCTGTTAAAGAGGTTAAGGCCGAGAAAGAGGTTGCGGCTAAGGAAGAAGTGAAGGAAGAGCCTGCGTTGGAACCAGAGCCAATGGCTCCAATCGAGAAAGAGGTTCAAGTCGAAGAAGAAAAATCGATAGAGAAAAAAGAAGAGCCACAAGAAGAACCCAAAAAAGCTCCGAAGAAACCGGCAAAAAAAGAAAAACCATCAAAACTCACAAGCGAACAGTATTTTATATTATCGGCTATCGCTGATGAACCGGATAAAACATACCAGGAAGAAGCGATGTACAAGATCTTCAAGATGGCGTACTCAGATAGAGAAAAAGAAGACTTTGATCAGGATGTCAAGAAACTCGAAAAGCTAAACTATATTATGCTTGAGAAACCTTCCGGATACAGAGTCTGGTTAAAGATCACGGATAAAGGACTGAACCATTACAGGAATAGAGAGGGGAAATAGGTTCGTTTGTAAGAGTCCCTTCCATTCAAATATTCTTGACTCCCTAGAGATATTGTTGGGCGAGCCCGCCTCGCCCGATTCGCTTTGTGTTTAACTGGATGAGATTCGATCACCAGGCCCCCTTTTTTCGCTCAAGCCGTTTCCAGGTGTGTAAATTTCAATTATTGAGCAAGATATTTTTTCAAGTAGAGACCGGTGTGTGATTTTTTAGATTTAACGATTTCTTCAGGAGGTCCTTGAGCCACTATTCGACCGCCTCCCTCTCCTCCTTCTGGGCCTAAATCAATGATGTGATCAGCACATTTGATCAAATCCAGGTTGTGTTCGATGACCACAACTGTGTGTCCCTCATCCACCAGCTTTTGAAAAGAGTTGAGGAGCACAGACACGTCATCCGGATGAAGACCGATGGTGGGCTCGTCGAAGAGATAGAGAATTCTCTTATCCCTTTGGTGGATGAGATGGTGGGCAAGTTTGATCCTTTGAAGTTCTCCTCCAGACAGGGTTGTGGTGGGTTGCCCCAATTTCAGGTACCCTAATCCCACTTCTGTGAGCGGAGTCAGTTTTTTCCTGATTTTCGGATGCTCTGAGAAAAATTCGTAGGCCTCAGAAACACTCATCTGCAGGACTTGATCGATAGTTTTGTCCTTGTATTTGATCTCGAGAGTTTCGCTTTTGAACCTTTTTCCTTTGCAGGCTTCACAGGTGAGCACCACATCCGAGAGAAACTGCATTTCGACGATGAGCTGTCCAGCTCCTTTGCAGTCTTCGCATCTTCCTCCGGGAGTGTTGAAGGAGAAAAATCCGGGCTTCATACCAAGGGCTTTGGCTTCTCTTGTCTGACTGAAAACAGCTCTGATTTCATCCATGGCCTTGGTGTATGTGGCCGGAATGGAGCGGGGCGATGTGCTGATGGGTGACTGGTCGACCATGATGATTTTATCGATCTGTCCTTTTCCGTTTATTTCCCTGAATCCATCCCTGGCCTCTCCTCGCCATCCCTTGTAGAGAACATCATAGAGGAGGGTGCTTTTCCCTGAGCCAGAAACTCCTGTGGTGCAGGTGAAAATGTTTAAGGGAATTTTTACATCCAGGTGTTTAAGATTGTGCTTTTGCGCATTTTTGATTTCGATATAATCGGCGGAGATTCTGCGTGTTTCTGGAATCTTTATCCTTTTTTCGCTTCGTAAGTATTGGGCAGTGAGGGATTCATGGTTTCTGAGAAATTTGTCTATTGGGCCATCAAATATGACTTTTCCTCCGGCTTCTCCTGCTTGGGGTCCCAGGTCGATCATGTATTCAGCAGATTTTATGATTTCCGGATCGTGCTCGACCACCATTACCGTGTTCCCGATATCCTTCAGGGATTTAAGGATTTCCACCAGACGTCGGTTATCCCG
Source organism: Candidatus Aminicenantota bacterium (assembly GCA_050116035.1). Taxonomy (GTDB): domain Bacteria; phylum Acidobacteriota; class Aminicenantia; order Aminicenantales; family Aminicenantaceae; genus SOIA01. The sequence goes on from JASFPJ010000031.1 coordinate 10,919, forward strand.
CGCGTGAAGGCCGATACTCGGCTCATCCAAGACAAATAGAGTGCCGACGAGGGACGCGCTCAAGGCGGCGGCCAGGTTAATCCTCTGGGCTTCGCCTCCGCTTAAAGTGAACGTCATTCGGTCCAGGGTGATGTAGTCCAGGCCAACTTCGAGCAGGAATTTTAGTCTATTCTGGATTTCATCGATGAGTTTTTCTGCGACCTGTTCTTGGAAGGGAGTGAGCTTGAGTGCCTTGAAAAAACCAAAAGCTTTCTGAACCGTCATCCGGGTGACCTCGCCTATCGAAAGCCCCTCGACTTTAACATTCATGGCTTGAGGATTCAGGCGCATTTGCTGGCAATCCGGACAAGGGATGTATTTCCGGTACCGGCTCAGGAAAACTCTCACCTGGACTTTGTATTTTTTTCTCTGGAGTCTCTCGAAGAAGCCCTTGACTCCTCTGTAGCGGCCCTCTCCTTCAAAAACAAACTTTTTCCATTCGTCTTTCATGTCCTTAAAAGGAATATCTGTGGGTATTCCCCGACTCTGCGCTTCGGCAATCAGCTTCCTCATCAGTCGGCGAGAGACCGGCTTTGTCCAGGGCTCAATGGCCCCCTCTTCAAGGGATTTGTTCTTGTCAGGAATGATTTTATCCTCGTCCAGAACGGCTAAATCGCCGAATCCATGACAGACAGGACAGGCACCCTGGGGGCTGTTGAAGGAGAAAAGGTTGGGGAAGGGCTCCTCATACTGGATTTCGCAGGCCTTGCATTCGAGCCTGTCAGAGAAGACGAATTCCTTGTCTGTATCTGTTTGAACCCTTATTTTTCCGTTTCCTTCTCGCAGGCCAATTTCGATGGAATCCACCAGCCGTTCTCTATCTTCCTTGTTTAAGGTCATCTTATCGACAAGAATATCTATTTTTTCTGTCTTATCGAGCTTCACTTGGTCAATGTGGCGGACTTTGTTTTCTTGGACAATCCTGAAGAAACCGCCTTTTCTGAGAGGACCCAGACCTTTTTCCGACGGCCAGGAGAAGATGATTTGAATTTTTGTCTGAGATGGGAGCGTGTAGAGTCTATCGACGATGGCATCGATTGTTTCTCTTCTCACAGGTTTGCCGCATTCGAGGCAGTGAACCGTGCCGATTCGGGCAAACAGGACTCTTAAAAAATCATAGACCTCGGTGACCGTGGCCACAGTTGAGCGCGGATTTTTAGTCACGGCTTTCTGCTGGATGGCAATCGCAGGAGTGATGCCTTCGATGAGGTCCGCATCAGGCTTTTCCATTCTCTCCAGGAATTGGCGGGCGTACGAGGAGAGGGATTCGATGTAGCGACGCTGTCCTTCAGCGTAGAGGGTGTCGAAGGCGAGGGAGGATTTACCCGAGCCGCTCACACCTGTGACGATGATGAGTTTATTCAGAGGAATATCGAGGTTGATGTTTTTCAGGTTGTGGACTCTGACTCCCCTGAGAATGATTGTGTTGTCCATAGAGAAAATATTTCACCCGGTTTCAGTTTTATATGTGTCGTCGCGCTTCTTATATCGAGATTATTATTATAAGCGTATTACTAGGCGGAGAAAAGATATTTTCTTAAATCGCAACGAGAATGCAATGTCATCCGCTTAGATCTTCGGGATTTGGCCTTATCTGGATTCGAAACACTGAGCTTGATTCGAGTCTGACTGCATTGATCCTGACATGGCCTGACTTTATACTCTTTGAAAAAGGGGCCTGTTGTACTCGCTCAGTCATTCGGTAACGTTTATATAATGTCATTGCGAACGAAGTGAAGCAATCTCATCAAAAGAAATGCATTTTTCTCAAAGAGATTGCCACGTTTCACTCGCAATGACATAAGGATGAGATTGCCACGCTTCGCTCGTAATGACACTTCACTCTTCAATATAACTGCCAAAAGTGTTACCTAATTACTGAGCATAAAGGCCTGTCCCCTTTTTTTTCCTTTTGATATAATGGGCGCGCTCTCAGAAAGGAGGTTTTCATGCCCAAAGGGACCAAACTGGCTTTGATTGTGGGGGCGATCCCGTTTGTCACTCTCGTGTTTGCTCTTCCTCTGGTCAACCGGATTGAGCCTGTGATCTTGGGACTGCCTTTTCTTTTGTTCTGGATTCTCACCTGGGTCATTCTGACTCCTCTTATTCTCTTAGTGGCCTATCTGCTGGAAAAGAAGTACAACCCGCCTGAAGAGGAGGAGTAAAGTTGAACGCGGCCCTGATTATTATTTTTGCGACGATCATCTTGTCGTCTTTCCTGGGTATTTATGCCGGGAAGAGAGTCAAGATGAACCTGGAGAACTGGACTGTCGGAGGACGCCAGTTCGGGATCATTATAATCTGGCTTCTGATGGCCGGAGAGATCTACACGACGTTCACCTTTCTGGGAGCCAGTGGTTGGGCCTATTCCAAGGGAGCTCCGACTTTTTACATTCTGATATACGGTGCTTTGGCCTATACCTGTTCCTTTTTTGTGCTTCCGGCCTTATGGAAAGTCGGAAAACGCTACGGACTCCACACTCAGCCTGACTTTTTCATCAAACGGTATGACAGCCGCTATCTGGGTGTATTCGTGGCCTTGATCGGAGTTGTCTGCATAATTCCCTACCTCCAGCTTCAGCTCAAAGGTTTGGGGTTGATCGTCCAAGTGGCCAGTAATGGAGCTGTCCATCCTCGAATCGCCATCGGGATCTCTTTTGTTCTGACCTGTGCTTTTGTCTACACAAGTGGGATCAGAGGAACGGCCTGGGTGGCCATTGTCAAGGATATCCTGATGATACTCGCGGTCTTCATCGTGGGCATCGGAGTCCCCATTATCTATTTCGGGGGATTCGGAAAGATGTTTAAGAAATTGATCGAGCAGAAACCTGATTATCTCGTTTTTCCTGGGGCTGTTCCGGAGATGAACGTAATCTGGATCATGTCGACATTGCTCGTCATGGGATTTGGTTTTTACATGTGGCCCCATGTCTTTGGCTCGGCCTTTTCAGCCAAAAGCGCCAGGATCATCAAAAGAAATGCTATCATTATGCCTTTTTACCAGATCCCGATTCTCCTCATCTTCATGGTCGGGTTCACCGCTTTGTTGGTCATTCCTGGTTTGGAAGACGGGGATATGGCCTTCCTGGCGTTGGTTAACAAGACTTATCCCTCCTGGTTCATGGGTTTTGTCGGAGCGGCCGGAGCGGTGACCGCTATGGTTCCCTCCGCGATCCTGGTTCTTTTCGCCTCCACTCTTTTAGCCAAGAATGTCTACCAGGCCGGGTTCAAGCCTCAGATGAGTGAGGAAAAAGTCATGACTCTCTCGCGGTTCATGGTCCTGGTGATCATGACCTTTGCTCTCATCTTTGCGATATTTTTCCCCAATGAGTTGGTCCCACTTCTGATATTTGGCTACAATGGTGTCAGCCAGTTTTTCCCAGGAGTCGTTTTGGGATTATTCTGGAAGCGGGTGTCGAAGACGGGAGTTTTCTGTGGGTTGACGGCGGGGGTGGTTGTGGTCCTCATCCTTATCCTGAGCAAAAACGATCCTTTCTTGGGGATGAATGCAGGATTTGTCGGCCTTGTGGTGAATTCATTCATAACCGTAATGGTCAGCCTCAAAACCAAATCCTCAGCAGGAGGATTCAAATGATTGATGGATTGAAAAGAGATATGGAAAAATTAACCGGAAAAATAATCGAATGGCGCCGTGATTTTCATCGCCATCCGGAAATCGCTTACGAGGAGGAACGAACATCTTCTGTCATACGAAAGTTTTTAGAGAATCTGGGCATCCCTGTCTCCACCTGCGCCAAAACAGGATTGTACGGAGTCCTTGAAGGCCAACGCGGAGGAAAAACAGTGGCCCTGCGGGCGGATATGGACGCTCTTCCTCTAAAAGAGGAAGGGGACAAGGAATACATATCGGAGAATCCAGAGGCCGCTCATGCCTGTGGACATGACGGTCATATGGCTATCTTGATGGGAACGGCAGAGCTTCTCTCTCAGAGAAGAGACCAGTTCAAGGGGAATGTCGTCTTTCTCTTTCAGCCGTCAGAAGAGAGAATCCCAGGCGGAGCCAAAAAGATGATCGAAGAGGGCGCTTTAGACGGAGTGGATGCTGTTTTCGGACTCCATCTCTGGCAGCCTCTTCCGACCGGCTCAGTCGGGATTGTGAAGGGAGCGATGATGGCCCAGCCCGATGCGTTCTCGATCACTGTGAAGGGAAAAGGCGGACACGGCTCCATGCCTCAAACGACAGTGGATCCCATCCTTGTGGCCTCTCATCTTGTGGTGAATATCCAGAGCATTGTCAGCCGTAATGTGGACCCTCTTAAACCTGTTGTCGTTTCCTTCGGGACAATGAAGGGAGGGACGATTTATAACATCATCCCCAGCGAAGTGTCTTTGACCGGGACAGTCAGGACCTTTGACTCTTCCCTGCAATCCTTGGCAGAGGAACGTCTGAAGGGGATCGTTGAAGAGACATGTAAAACTTTTGGCGCGACCGCTGAATTTGAGTATGAAAAAGGATATCCACCTCTTGTTAACCATGAAGCCATGGTTGATCTTGTGCTTGATGTGACCGGCAAAACTCTGGGAGAAGACAGGATTCAGACCATCGACCCGGTTATGGGGGGAGAAGATTTTGCCTATTTTATTCAGAAAGTTCCTGGCGCCTTTTTATTCTTCGGCATGGGAGACGGGATGGAATTTCCCCATCACCACTCCGCCTTTGACCTGGATGAGAAGGCTCTCCCCCAGGCAACACTCCTGATGACCGGTTTGGCGCTGGAGTACTTGGCAGGGAAAGAGTGATAGGGTGGGAGGCGGCATTTTTTAGATTAAACAATTCTGAAAACAAATAAAAATATCAAGCAGTCTTTAGTTGAAACATTGAATCTCCTGGAAAGAACAAGAAAGACATGAATTTTTTCCTCCTATTGGCTGTGGCTTTCGCCCTGGCAATGGACGCCTTTGCCGTTTCTGTTGGGCTCAGTTTACTTCCTGAAGGACTGACAAATAAACAGACTTTCAGGATGGCTTTTCATTTTGGCTTTTTTCAGTTCATGATGCCTCTCCTCGGCTGGCAGGCTACACGAAGCATCCTCCTGGAATATATAGAGCCTTTTGACCACTGGGTGGCCTTTGGCTTGCTTCTCATTGTCGGAGTAAAAATGATATTTGAGTTCTTTCGAACGAGGAAAGAAACTCAAAAAAACCAAGGAGACCAGACAAAGGGCTTCTCTATTCTGATGCTATCCGTGGCGACAAGCATCGATGCTCTTGCCGTGGGGATGAGTCTTGCGGCTCTTCAGGTGACCATTCTCTATCCGGCTGTTGTCATCGGAGTCATTGCTTTTGGGATGACTATTCTCGGGACGAGAATAGGTCCGCTTCTCGGCCGTCTGGTTGGCAGGGGTGCAGAATTATTAGGAGGATTGATCCTTATCCTGATCGGAGCTCAAATTCTTGTGGAGCATCTGTAAGGTCAAGGATTTGTTTTGATATAAATGGTATTCTGTTTCAAATTAAAAATGACCTGATCTTCAAACCAGGACTCTCTCCTGTCCACTTCATTAGACTAATATTCCAGCACACCGGTGTGCATGATCAGTTTCCACTCGCGATCGATTTTTGTGTAGACTTTACACACCCTTCCTTTCCAGTGATTTTTTTCTCCCTTTGAATCCACCCAGAGTGTGTCGATATCGACAACGGCGAATGCTCCATCGCCTTGTTCAGAAACCACGATTTTCCTGATCTCTCTCTTGTTATGAGCAAGAGTGTGAGTGTCGAAGAGTTCCTGGTAGCCTCTTTTCCACCTCTCGTAATCGAACCTTCCCTGTTCGAGGACCCAGTCCATCGGATCATGAGCTTTTGAGTGGGGCGGCCAGGGCCAGACCATGTCCGGATGAAAGATGGTCAGGAGCAGCTCAGTATCCTGAGTATCCCAGGCTCTGGTTTCTCTGTTGACAATTTCTTCGATTTCTTTTTCAACTTCTTCCATCTAAGCTCTCCTTACCGTTCAAATTTCCTTCGGTATCTTAAAGGTGTGAGACATCGATCAATTAATTTTTTCACTCTCTCATTCTATCATGTCTTTCTCGCATTGTGTGGATTGCATTTTTACGCGGATCTTTGTCTTGAGTTCAATCGTGAGAAGCATCGCGGCAAGAGACCAGGTTTTTGATTTTGGCTGAATTCAGATCTTGACAAAGAGAGATATCTTAACCAGCCTGTTGAGCTCCTCAGCCTGAATCAGTTATTCCTATCAGCTGGATTTTCTTTTAGCTGCGAGCTCAAAAATAAGGCAGAAACTGATAAACGTGAAGCATAGCATTGCGGTCAGTTTATGTCTCCCTTTTTGGGTTTGTGAGCCTCAACATATTTCCTTATATCTACACATCCATTCAAATGGAATGTCTTTATGCCTTTTCTAGCCATCTCTCTTTCCCCAGCTTGGCCAGAGCTTCATACAGAACGGGGACGACGATCAGTCTGAGCAGGATGGCAAAGAAGAATCCTCCGATGTAGACCACGGCCAACGGAC
>JASFPJ010000032.1:0-17445 GCA_050116035.1 Candidatus Aminicenantota bacterium
GAAAAAAATTACGCGAACAGTTCTCGGATGAGAAAGTCTTTTCCTTGAAGACGTTCTGACTTCTGACTGATCCTTTATGCGAGTTGATTTTTTCCTGTTCGGTGGCTATTCCTGCATCTTTTTCTTCAAGTGACGAAGAGGAAGGGCGCCATAACTGAGCAGTTTGTCCAGGAATTCTTTTTTGCTGAAGGAGTCGCCTTTCAGGCTTTTGTATGCTTTTTCCATATCCAGGATTTCCTGATAACCCACATAGGCGAAAGCCGCCTCACCTGGATTGAGGATGATGCTGTTCCATTTTCTTTCTGCCTCAGCCTGAGTCTGAAAGCCGTTTAGCGTCATATACGGGATTGCTTGATCCTTTGTCATGCCTCCTTGATGGACATTGAGCTCGAGCTGAAAATCCAGAACAGTTTTAAGCAGATTTTTGAGCTGATTCAAGCGAAGTGTGAGGTTGTAGTCTCCGAAACCTGAAAACACAAGCAGCTCTTCGCAGGGGACTGGCCAGCTTTTGATTAAGGCCTTGTTGGGATAGAGTTTTCTGACAAGAGATGGGTGTTTTCCAGTGAAATACAGAGGAATGAATTCTCCTGGATAAATTTTGCGGACAGTCCAGTAGTAGAGGTAGGAGTTATTGTATTCTGTGAGAAAAGAGTCTGTTTGCTCTTCATCCCAGTCTTCGCAGATGGGAGAGACTTGAATATAGGGAGTTCCGGTGCTTTCATAGACTCCGGGAGTAACAGTGCGAACCATCATGATTCCCTGATAGCAGAGAGGCATGGTTTCAATATCGAAATTGCCTTCATGGAGAGTAATCAGTTGATTGTTTGAAATAAAATTCTTTATTTCATTCGCTGTATCTTTGATCCTGTTAATGTACTCATTTTTGGATACATGCTCTCCCGTAATCCTTTCCATGACATGAGAGATGACTTCATTGTAGAGTTGGTCTTTGGTGAGACCAGGAGGAGGATTTTGCAAGTCGATCTTTGGATCCATGATGTTATAAAACGGAACACAGGTGAAGAACATATCGCGTCGGATATTGTTATAATCTGCTGTGGCTCGGCTGATGAGTTCCGGGAGAGGAATGTCATTCTGCAGAGTCAACCGCAAGAGCCGTGAGTGGACCTGCTGTCCCATGCGGAAGTTTCCGGTGGAGCGGGGAAGAAGTTCATTCTTGAGAAAGTTATGGTAGTCTTCCAATGCGGGCAGGACTTTATTCAGGCCATCCTGAAGTTTAGATTTGCTGTCTGGGGGCGAGTTCTCAATCAGTCCGGGAAGCGTGTTTTTATAGAAATTCAGTATGGCTGGAAACTGCTTGATCGCTGTTTCTGTGTATAACTGAGGTGGTGTTTTCAGGTTTTCTTTGGTTTGTTTGATGAACTTAGGCAGGTCTTTCAGTCTTTCAACAGCATTTTTCGCCCGTGTCTCTAACGGAGCAAATTCTTTCGCAAAGAGGCTCTGGATGCAGTCTCGAAAGATCTCATTGAAAAAAATAGGATTGTATTCCCAGGGGAGGAGATTTTCATTCCTGAGAACCTCCATATCCAAGGCGTCACGCATTATTTCGTGGTCGATCCGGACTTCTGGACTCAACTGAGTGACATCCACTTCGGCCACGAATTCCTGGTTAAAGTTATCCAGAGTCTCCATGCGTTTCTCCAGATTTTTCTCGCTGAAGTCTTCCAGCTTGTCGTCGTAGGCATGGAAACCCGCAAGAGTCGCCGCCGTCGGGTAGAATTTCCAGAGTTCATCGAGATAGCTTTCCAGGGTTTTTTGAAATTTTTCGTCTTCCTTATTGTTTTGAGAGAGAGACAGACCCGTACTTGCTAAAATAATCAGGAAAATAGCGAGGGGAATGATTGTCTTCTTCATTGGATCCTCCTCAATGAGTACTTTTGCTCCTAAGCAATTTACGTGATTTTTTGTTCTTCTAACTTTATTATAGTCGATTTTACTCTTTTTGTGAAATTGCAATCCTAACAAAAATGAAGGCTGGAGGCAACACTCTGATGCACTGAAATCCGGTCTTAAAACTGGATAACCGCTGAGCCCCACGTGTAGCCAGAGCCGAAAGCAGTGAGAACGACTGTGTCGCCTTCCTTAATCCTTCCGTTTTTCAAGGCTTCATCCATAGCAATGGGGATGGAAGCCGCAGTTGTGTTTCCTATACGATCTATGTTTCTGATTACTTTTTCAACAGGAATTTTCAAATTTCTCGCCACCATCAGGGAGATCCTGTCATTTGCCTGATGGGGGATAAGATGATCCACATCTTCAATAGTGATGTTGTTGTGCTCGAGCGCAGTTCTTACAGCGGCGGGCATTTTTTCTGATGCGTTCTTGAAAACGTTCCGTCCACTCATGTAGGGGTAATATTTTTTTTCATCGAAATACTCTTTTTTGAACGTCGGGTTATCTTTTGGGCTTGGCCTTTCCATCCAGAGGTCTGACATGTAATTGCCATCCGAGAAAAGGTGTGTGGATAAGATGCCTCTGCCGTCATCTTTGTCGTTGGGTTCAAGAATAACAGCGGCCCCTCCGTCCCCAAAGAGCACAGCCAGATCTCTTCCGTCATCAGAATAGTCAAGGTTTGATGTTTGCACCTCTGCGGCCACAACGAGAATTTTTTTGTACGTTTGAGCCTTGATATACTGGTCAGCCACAGAAATCGCGTATATGAAACCCGTACATTGATTTCTCACATCAAGAGCACCGATTCCGGAAAGACCCAGTTTGGCTTGGACCATGACACCTATTCCCGGAAAATAGTGATCAGGAGATAGTGTGGCGGCGATGATAAAATCTATCTCTGATTTGTCGATTTTCGCGTCTTCTATGGCTCGCAGAGCCGCCTCATAGCCGAGATCGGAACTTCCCACACCGGGCTCCACATAGTGCCTCTCAACAATTCCTGACCTTTGACGGATCCACTCATCGGAGGTGTTCATCTTTTTTTCGAGGTCGAAATTTGTCACGACTCTGGGAGGGACAAAATGGCCGGTTCCAGTGATAACTGATTTTAAATTCATTGCTTTTGCAGCCGATTATAATGGATAAAAAAAGAAAAATAAAGACTAATTTTATTGATTCTAGTAAAATGAAAAAGTGGCATGCATGCGATTAAAGAATGACGGAGGAACCGCTTTGAGAAAATACTTCTTTCTTTTTCTTTTCATTTTCGGCTTGACTCTCTTTCCTTTCGCTCAGGAAGAAGATGTCCTGAAGATTGAGATTTCTGTGAGTCCGAAAAATCTTTCCCGAAGCCAGGAGGGGAAACTCATCATGAAACTCATTCTTCAGGAAGGAATGGTCATCAATCCTCAACCCTCTTTTACCATCCAGTTCAGTCCCATGGAGGGGATTATTTTTAATAAAAATAAATTTACAGATTCAGATCTGAATATTGAGATCCTGGAAGAAATGGGAGAGGAATACTTGAATTTAAAGGATCCTTTCGAAATACCTTTTACGATCAGCCCGGATGCGGCGAAAGGCAACCATCATTTTGAGGGGAGAATAGACTATTTCGTCTGTTCTAAAGAAGAAGGATGGTGTTTGAAAAGCCATTTAAAATTTACTGTTTCTCTGTCCATCAATTAAGAAAAAGGGGACAGGCAACTTTTTTTTAAAAAAATCACTGGTTTTACTCTCCCAATAGTTTTGAAAAGCTTTTTGGATGTCATTGCGAGCGAAGCGTGGCAATCCCGTATGGAAAGAATTCATATTTTTCTACGAGATTGCTTCACTCTGCCCGCAATGACATTTTTATCCTCAGTGTCATTAATAATAGTGTTGTCCAATCACTGAGTGCTTGGGCCTGTCCCCTTTTTTTCTACAGACAATTATTTTCGATGTACCAGTTGATTGTTTCCTGTACGGCTTCCTGAAGAGTGTAACGAGGTTGAAAAGACAATTTCTCTGTGGCTTTGCTTGTGTCCGCAATCCAACCCTTCTGTTTCATATCTTGGAATTTATTCCGGTCGAAGATAGTCGGAGATCTTCTTATTCTGCTTCTTATTTCAGAGGTTAGAGCGGCAAGATAAAGTAAAGGAAGGGGAATCTTCACTTTTTTTAATCCTATCCCCAATGCCTGGCCCGCGGCTCGGCCGATATCATCCCAGTTGTGGGGGACTGGATTCGCAATATTGAATATCTCGCCACTTGCCAGCTCTTTCTGGGAGCAGAGATAAGAGGCTTCGACGAGATCTTTGACATAACACAGGCTCACTCGCATCGGTTTTGAAGCGAGTGTTGGAAGGATTCCTCGTTTTATCCATTTGAAATAGTTAAGGGAGTCAATATCTCTCGGGCCAAAAACAGCTCCGATTCGCAGGATGACTACCGGATAGCTATCCTTGAATTTTAATGCGACGGTTTCACCCAGGAGTTTACTCCGGCCGTAATCGGTGATGGGGTGAGCTGGAGTCGTTTCTTGCACAGGCCCACTATCAGAGGAAGGCCCGACAGCCGCGAGGCTGCTGAGGTAGATAATTCTTTTCGGGAAGACCTTTTGAGTCTGGAGAGCCTTGAAAAGACTTGCTGTCCCTTGATGATTTACTGTATAATAATCAGCCGCCCTGGAAGCTTTTGTTATTCCGGCAGCATGGAAGACATAATCAATGCCTGCGGGGAGCGAAGGAAAGGAGAAGAGATCTCCTTTGAGAAGTTGAATGTCGAGTCCTTTTACCCATTTGAGATTATTCAGATTCCGGACGAGCGCAAACACCTCAGTGTTCTTCTTGAGAAACAGTTCAATGAGGTGACTCCCGATGAAGCCAGTTCCTCCAGTGATGAGGACTTTCATTGGTAAGATTGTATGAAAATTACTTTCCATGGTCAAACCTGAACCATATTAATATTAAGACATGAGAGAAAAAATTATAAGCGTGATGACGGGAACTTTTTTGAAAGAGGAGGAGTTTTAAGGAGGAGGCAGTGGTGAACATTTTTACTAAATGTTACGAATTCACACGCGCGGATGAGGCCATTGCCATGGGGATATATCCGTATTTCACGCCCATCCAGGAAGTTAAAGGCAACAATGTTGTTGTTGATGGGAGAGAGATGCTCATGGTTGGCTCCAACAACTACTTAGGGCTCCTGGATCATCCTAAGGTCATGAAAGCGGCTCAGGATGCTGTTCAAAAATACGGAGTGGCCACCTGTGGTTCAAGATTTTTAAACGGTACGCTGGACATTCATGTTGAACTTGAGAAAAGACTGGCCAAATTCACAAAAAAAGAGGCTGCCCTTGCTTTCAGCACCGGTTTCCAAACGAACCAGGGCATTATTTCAACCCTGATTGCAAAAGGAGACGCGGTCCTCACAGACAGGATGGTCCACGCCAGCATAGTCGATGCCTGCCGATTGTCTTATGGGAATGTCTACAAGTACAAGCACAATGACATGGATGACCTGGAGAGACAATTGGCATCCTTGGATAAGGATTCCGGGAGATTGATTGTTGTTGATGGCGTCTACAGCATGGAAGGCGACCTGACCAACCTGCCAGGAGTCGTCAAGCTCGCCAAGAAATACGATGCAAAAGTTATGGTGGATGATGCGCATGGCATAGGCGTCATGGGAAAGAACGGAAAGGGGACTTGTGAGCATTTCGGCGTCGAGGATGATGTCGACCTGGTGATGGGGACATTCAGCAAATCTTTTGCCTCTTTGGGAGGATTTGTTGCCGGAGACAAAAAAGTCATCTCTTACATCAAACACTTTGCTCGGTCCATGATTTTCAGTGCGAGCATCACTCCCGCTTCTGTCGCGTCAGTGCTGGCCACGCTTGATATAATAGAGAATGAACCTGAAAGAAGAGAAAGGCTGTGGAGTATCACAAAAAATATGAAGACCCGGATCCAGGCTCTCGGTTACAACACAGGCCCCACAGAAACACCGATCATTCCACTTATCATCGGCGGTGATGAGTTGGCTTTCATGTTGTGGAAGCTCATTAAAGATGAGGGCCTTTTCACGAATCCTGTGATCTATCCCGCCGTTCCCAAGGGTAAGGCTTTGATAAGGACAAGCTATTCAGCGACTCATTCAGATGAACAGCTCGATAAAGTGATCGCGACTTTTGAGAGATGTGGCAAGCAGCTGGGAATAATAAAATGAAAGAAAAAAATCCAATTGGTGGGTCGACGTGCGTGCGTTTTCGTTTTGGATGATTGAAGAGAAACCAATGAAAGAAAAATTTAAACAGCTTTTTTTGTTTTTACTGATAATCTGCGTGTTAGGTGCGGCAGCGGAAGGAACGGTGCCCATCCTCCCACTGGATCAGGTCAAGGTCGGAATGAAAGGGAAGGGGAAGAGTGTCTTTGAGGGAAGCCGGATAGAAGAGTTCGACGTGGAAATTATTGGTGTGCTCAAGAATATCGAGCCCAAAAAGAGTCTCATCCTGGCAAAACTTAGAGGAGGTATTCTCGGTGATACGGGCGTTATCTCAGGAATGAGTGGGAGCCCGGTTTATGTGGATGGCAAGCTCATCGGTGCCATTGCCTACAGCCTTGGGAATTTTGTTAAGGAGCCGATCGCGGGTATCACTCCTATTGCGGATATGATCTCTGTTTCCGAAGAAAAATCGGAAGGCCCTAGTTTTTCTCCTCAAATATCCATAAAAAAGCACCTGACTCTTGATGAGCTTGTTGAGCTAAACAAAGAATTTTTTCATTCGAAATCCACTTTCTTAACTCAGGGAAGAGCCTTGAAGCCATTGAACGTCCCTCTTGTTTTTAGTGGGTTTTCTTCCTATGCGTTTGACCAATCCAAATCTTTTTTCTCGAAGCTGGGATTCGATCCTGTTCAAAGTGCTCCTTCGGGCCAATCTGTCGAACAAATCTCGCCTCCAGACCTGAAACTCGAAGAAGGAGGCCCGGTGGCCATTCAGTTAGTCAGCGGAGATTTGGATATGTCTGCCATAGGGACAGTGACGTATATTGATGGGAACAACGTCCTGGCTTTTGGCCATCCGGTCTACAACCTCGGCTCGGTTGATTATGCCATGACTAAAGCTAAAGTGATAACAGTTGTTCCCAGTCTTATGTCCTCTTTCAAGCTGGGTGTCACAGATAGCCTTGTTGGAAAATTTTCGCAGGATCGAGCTTCAGGACTTTTTGGTGAGATGGGGAAGATTCCTCGGCGTGTTCCTGTGAATGTGAAGATAATGGACTCCAATGGAGAAATAAAAGATTACAAAATAGGTGTCGTCGATGATAAGATTTTAACTCCTCTTTTGATCAATGTTTCGCTCGGGAGCATCCTGACATCAGAAGAAAGAGCTATCGGTGACCTTTCTCTTGGCCTCCTGGGGAACATCTACCTGGAAAATGGGATGAGCATCCGTCTCGAAGACCTTTTCTCCGGGCAATTCGATGCTTCTGTCGTGAACCTCTCGAGCCTTGTGGCGGCTGTCACTTATTTCCTCACCAATAATGAATTCGAAGAATTGGGGATTCACCGCATAGACCTGGGTATACAGGCGTTCGAAGAAGTCAGGTTTTCCTTCCTGGAGAAGGTCTGGCTGGATAGATATGAGGCTTCGCCTGGCGAGAACATCAAGGTCAAAATAGATTACCGGACATTCAGAGGAGAAAGCCGGCGTGAGGAAGGAAATATCCAGATCCCCCACCTGCCGGCTGGTTCCGAATTTCAACTTGTTGTCGCAGACGCGGCATCGATGGCAAAAATCGAGATGAGTCAGTATCGAACTACATCATTTGTTCCCAGAAGCTTGAGCCAGCTTATCCGGATGCTGGGCAGTCTCAGAAAAAACAACCGAATCTACATCAAGATACTCGCTTCCAAACCTGGAATATTTCTTAAAGGAGAGGAAATGTCGAATTTGCCTCCTTCCATGAAATCCATGTTCGCTTCTCCCCGTGCAGCCGCGTCATCTCCAACCGAGCTCAGTCGATCGACTTTGATGGAATATCAGCTGCCCATTCCGTATGTCTTCAGGGGAGAGGCTGTGATTCCCATCAAAATTAAAGAATAGGAGAAAAAGGGAATGAAAAGAGTGCGGATCCTGTTTTTCGTGACGACTCTCCTTGCCGCTCAAGCTCTGCATGGTGTTGTTCCTCAGAAATGGGAAATCCGGAGCAAAGATGAATTTTTAAAAGGAAAATTGGATGGAATCTCAGTCTCTTATGAGGGCGTTCTTTCCTTATCTCCTAAAGAAGAAAAGATAGACGCTCCTGTTGAGGAATTTTATTTATCCCATCTCCTCACGCCGCAGGGAGAGATATTCCTGGGGACAGGGCATACCGGGAAGATATATAAAATCGGAAAAAGCGGGACACCAGAATTATATTTCCAGGTGCCTGAAATGGATATTTACTGTCTGGCTCAGGATAGAAAAGGAAACCTGTACGCAGGAACCTCACCGAACGGGAAGATTTACAAGATTACAGGAAAAGGCAAAGGAAGCTCTTTTTTTAATCCACGCGAAAAGTACATCTGGGACCTGATTTTTTCCGAGCGGGGAGTTTTGCTGGCTGCAGTTGGCGAGACCGGCGGGATTTATGAGATTAACGAAGAAGGAGAAGGAAGGCAGTTTCTGAGAGCCGAAGAAAATCATGTTCTGTGCATCGAAAAAGATGTGAATCAAGATATTATCGCCGGAACCGCAGGAAGAGGCCGAGTTTACCGAATTTCCAGGGGAAAGAGACCTTCCATTCTATTCGAATCCTCTTATGAGGAGATAAGGAGTCTTGCACTGGACAAGGAGGGGAATGTTTATGTTGCGGCGGGAGGAAAAATTATTAGCCCCAAAAAGGAGATAGGGCTTCCTCTGACTGTTAAGGCAGAAACAGATGTCCGGATCACAGTCACTCCCACTTCCGTGATACCGGAGGAAATGCAGCCTTCAAGCCAGAAGCAGCCCGGGGCTCTGTTCAAAGTCAACTCCCAAGGAATAGTGAAGAGAATCTGGCAGTCCAGCGATGAATTGATTTACAGTCTGTCATGGAGTGGAACAGAGGGAAAACTCCTTTTTGGAACGGGAGATAAGGGACGAGTTTATTCAGTCGATCGGAACGAGAAGATTTCCCTTCTGGTCCAGAAGGATTCTGCACAGGTTTATTCTCTTCTTCTGTTTGACCAAAAAATCTATATGCTTTCCAACAATCCTCCCAGCTTGAGTGTCGTCCATCCCGAGCAGATACTCGCTGGGGATTATCTGAGTCAGGTGATTGACACTCAGACTGTATCATCCTGGGGGAGAATAGAATGGGAATCGGAGGTTCCCTCTGGATGCAACCTACAGTTTCAAACACGGAGTGGAAATTCAAACAGGCCTAACTTGACCTGGAGCGATTGGTCACCGCCATACCAGAAAAAAGCGGGTGAACAGATTCTCAGCCCCAAAGCCCGTTATCTCCAGTTCAGAGTCATGTTTAAAACACAATCCGGCAAAGTCTCACCGCTTCTCAGAAAAATCTCCCTGTATTATCTTCAGACAAACCTCGCACCGGACATCACCAAGCTGACCTTACTTCCGGCAAATAGAGTCTACCTGAAGCCTCCGATCCAGACAGAAGTCATTTGGGGTGTGGATACGCACATTTCGGAAAAGAACAAAGACCGGCAGGAGGCAGAGGCATTGATCGTTCCGAAAGAGGCCGAGAGAAAAGGATTCCAGACCGCTATTTGGGAAGCGAATGATGAGAATGGTGATAGCCTTATTTATTCAATCTCTATCAGAAAAGAGGATGAAAATAGGTGGCGGATTCTCAAAGAGAGTTGGACTGAACCAATCTACGCCTTTGACACTCTTTCTCTTCCTGATGGTGTGTATTTATTAAAAGTCGTGGCTTCTGATAGCCCATCCAATCCTTCCGGGATGGAATTGACCGCTGAGAAGGCCGCCCGTCCCTTGGTCATCGATAATTCTCTCCCCACTATCAAGAACTTTAAGGTGAACAGGGAAAGGAATAAGCTCGTCGTTACTTTTGTTGCCGAGGATTTAATGTCTTCCATCCAGGAAGTGAAATACCTCATCAGACCGAATGAGTGGAAAAGCATTTTCCCTGAGGATGGGATTTGTGACTCGAAACAGGAGAGTTTCAGGATATCCATACCTTTGTCTCCCCAATTCGATAACTTGATTACTGTCAAGGTTCAAGACAGTCACGGGAATATCGGCGTCCACAGACAAACCTTCTAAAGGGGACGTTCCCCATCAGCCTTTATTTTATTGGTTCACTTCCATTTTGCGGGGATAAGACTCAACTTAGATGGCTTAGAATAGCATTCAGGGATGGATGAAGCGACATCGGAAGATTTAGCCTTCCCGAGTCAACCTGGAGGGAATCCGACGGAGTTGGGCCCGAGGACTGTTTGAGCACGATATAATACATCGGGCGGTGCAAAGAATGATTAGGGAATATCCGGGCGTTAGATTTGATGGACACGCGGAGTTCCGCAGGGCCGAGAAGGTTGACGAGGGAATGGCGTTAAAAATCTGACTGGAGCAAGGACATCCCTGAATGCTCTCAAATTATGTTTATTTGGCTCGTTCCAGGTATTTATTGTCTCGAGTGTCGATGCGAATGATGTCTCCCTCTTTAATAAAAGGGGGAACATTGATGGTGATACCTGTTTCCAGCTCTGCGGGTTTGCTGCTTGCCGATTGAGTGGCGCCTTTAAGGAAAGGTTCGGTTTTTACAACTTTTATATCTAACGTTAATGGGGGTTCGACTCCCACCGGGCTTCCCTCGTGCATCTCGATGAAAAAGACGACATTGGGGATAAGATAGGCGACTTCAGCGCCGATGACATCTTTCGAGAGCTTATTCTGTTCGTAATTGTCGAGGTTCATAAATACATATTCATTCCCGTCTTGATAGAGGAATTCCATCTCGATTTTTTCAAGATAGGCCTGTTCGACCTTATCTTTTGACCGGAACCTGTAATCGAGCAGGGTTTGGTCATTGAGATTACGGAGTTTTGTCTGCATCAATGCCTGCCCTTTTCCTGGGGTGACATGAGTCGCTTCGAGCACTTTGTAGAGCTTCCCCTCGACTTTTATAACCATTCCTTTTCTTATTTGAGTGGCGTTAATCATCTGTCCTCCCTCCTGGCTCCTGTATCCACTCGAACGATGTAAGCCCTTGCGCCAGTTTTTTCCAGAGCTTCGGCAACACTATAGGCTCTCTCTGGAGCATAGGCAAACATGCATCCTCCACCTCCGGAGCCGTTCGTCTTTGCTCCGAAAGCACCGGCCTCGATCGAGGCGTCTATCATCTGCTCGATTTTTGGAGTCGAGATACGGATGTAATCCCTGAGGACTTCGTGCTGACGGGAAAGCAGTTCGCCGAATCGATGGTGGTCAAAAGCTTCTGATTTAAAAAGGGCTTTTCCTTCAGCCGTGAGATCCCTTGTGAGAAGTGTTCCTTTCAGCAGTCTTTTAACATCCGGTGATAACTTTTCTATCTCATCGTTTTCTATTTCTGTGAGAGGGCTTTTCAGGTTGAATCCATCTATCCTATTTTGGACGTTGGCGACTCCTTCCAGAACATGGCTCTTAATGTACCCCAGCATGCCGGTCGTGTCTTTTTTCTGGAGGGAATCGGCAAGAACGAATTCTTTCAGAGAATTTTTTAGCTGTCTGACTTTCAATTCCTCACCAAAATCGATAGTCACCACGCCTCCCAGAGCAGAGGAAAAGTGGTCCATTTTTCCTCCTGGCTCTCCAAACTCAGCCACTTCGGCCAAAAAAGCCAGCTCTGCGATTTCATCAGCGGCGGTGGCTCTTTTATCTTTGGCTGTTTCCAGAAGGAATTTTATCCAGGCCACGACAAGAGCCGAGGAACTGGCTGTACCTGAATTTATAGGGATGGTGCCTTGGATAAGGCAATCCCAACCCGAGGAGAAGCGGACACCTTTCCTTTTGAGTACATTCACAGCGCTTTTCAAATAATCTCTTTCTTTGGTGTATTCCACTTCTTTTTCAAGTGTAAATTCTTCAGCGTCTCCGATATCAGGGAGGTCAATTTTAAGAATGTTATCCTTTCGTCTTGTGCCGCTTATTGAAATCCGTAAGCCGATCGCTGCGGCAATAATGGGTAAACCGAAATAGTCCTGATGCTCTCCGAAAAGGCATACTCTTCCTGGGGCCGAGACGCTGATCTCTTCTTTCATGACTATTTTATTATCTAATCCGGATTGAACCTGTCAAATTATTTTTTCAGTTGTCGGGGTCAGATCTTCTTAGAGTTATCGGGGTCAAACCTTAGTCACTTCAGTAATGGACTTTCTAATATGATTTAAAATAGTCTATTGACCTTCATTTTACTGAAGTGACTAAGGTCTAATCCCAAAGGACAAAGGAGTTGATTTTAAAAATCATTTTTTTTATAAAGGACTCTGATAATATTCACATAAAAAAATGATTGAGCTTTGTTTTTTGGGGACAGGCGGGTCTGTCGCAACGAAAGAGAGAGATAATACTTCTTTTCTCATCAACCAGGGAAAAGGTTTGCTCCTTGTCGACTGCCCGGGAGGCGTTTTTCAGAAAATTAAAAAGTTAAACCTCGAACCCAGGAATATCACCGCCATATTGGTGACCCATATCCATCCTGACCATATCTACGGACTGCCTTCACTCGTGCACAGCCTGATGCTGGATGAAGGGCTTATCCGGCTTTACGGTTCAGCGGAGTCTGTTGATTTTTGCTCAAACCTTCTGGACTTATTTCATTTGAGAGAGGAAAAGGTCAAGACCCGGATCGAATTCGTTAGCCTTAATGCTGGAAAGAGCTTCAAATTGAGAGACTCCATTCATTGCACATCGCTCAAAGTTCCGCACAGTCCTTCATCCCTGGCTTTTCATTTTCGCTTCGATCAGGAGGAAAAAGACTTGGTGTATTCCGGCGATACACCCTGTGACACTTCTCTTTTCCAGTACGCCGCAGGGAAGGATTATCTTGTGCACGACTGCAGTGCGCCATCTCGAACGTTCAAGGATTATCCGTCCCTTCAATCGATGCACACGCATTCACTCCAGCTGGGAATGCATTCTCAAAAATATGGGATTAAATGTCTCATCCCCTGCCACTTTTTCGGGGAGTTGGATTTTTCACTCCAGGAGATTGAGGAAGAAATACGAAAAAACTACACAGGCAGATTGATTATTCCTGAGGATTTTGAAAGAATTCCCCTATGAATGGACACCAAGTCTGGAAAACAGACAGAAGAGGAGGAATGAATGGGAGGATTCAGGATTATTCTATTGGGATTTCTTCTGTGTATGACCTTTGCCTGCAGCCTCAGCTCGGAGAAAGAAATGGCTGACCTCGTTCTCCTCGATGGTTCTGTTTGGACAGTCAACCCTGATCAGCCATGGGCGGAAGCCGTGGCTGTGAAGGGAGAAAAAATCCTAAAAGTTGGATCCACAGCTGAAGTCAAAAAGGCCGTGGGGGATGAAACACTGGTCATCGACCTCGACGGAGATTTGGTCCTTCCGGGCTTTATCGACAGCCACACTCATTTTCTCGACGGAGGATTTTCTCTCCTGAGCATTCAATTGCGTGAGGTCAAAAGTCAAGAGGAATTCGTCAACAGGATAAAAGAGAAAGCCGCAAAGATGGAGAAAGGAGAATGGATCCTCAACGGAAACTGGGACCACCAATCTTTCGACCCTCCAGAATTGCCGAGGAAAGAATGGATAGATGGAGTCACTCCACATCAACCAGTGTGCATCAACCGACATGACGGACATATGGTTTTGGCCAACAGCTTGGCCTTAAAGATCGCTGGAATCACAAAAGAGACTCTCTCTCCCAAGGGAGGAGAGATCCTCAAAGACCGCAGGACCGGGGAACCGACAGGAATTTTAAAGGATGCAGCCATGGAACTGGTCATGAGACACATTCCCGAGCCATCCCTCCAAGTCAAGATGAAAGCTGCCGAAGTCGCTCTCAAACGTGCCGCAGAGTGTGGGGTGACATCCGTGCATGAAATGGCCTACGCGGCAAACATAGAGGTCTACCAGGAACTGCTGAAGAAGAAGAGACTGACTTCCCGTCTGTGTGTCTACATTTCAATAGAAGAGATCGACCTTTACCAGAAGACTATGTCCCAAATCCTGAAAGGAAACACCTTTCTTAAAATCGGAGGGCTCAAGGGATTTGTGGATGGGTCACTGGGCTCATCCACTGCCCTGTTCTTCGAGCCCTATGCCGATGATCCTGAAAAAACAGGACTGTTCCATTCCCAGATGTTTCCTGAGGGAATCATGGAGCAAAGAATCATGGAGGCGGACAAAGCCGGCCTTCAGGTGGCTGTTCATGCCATAGGGGACAAGGCCAATCATGTTCTCCTCGATATACTGGAAAAGGCCATAGTTCAAGGCGGAGAACGGGACAGGCGTTGGCGGATAGAACACGCCCAACACCTCCTTCACGAAGATATCGAGCGGATAGCCAAACTGGGGATTATCGCTTCAGTCCAGCCCTATCACGCTATAGACGACGGTCGGTGGGCGGAGAAAAAGATCGGGAAAGAAAGATGCAGAACTACCTATGCGTTTCAATCCCTCCTGGAGAAAGGCACTGTGCTGGCCTGCGGTTCAGACTGGACTGTGGCTCCTCTGGACCCGTTGACCGGGATTTATGCAGCAGTGACGAGACAGACTCTGGATGGCAAGCATCCGGAGGGCTGGTTCCCTGAACAGAAGATACCGTTGGAGGACGCTGTGAGAGGGTATACTTTCAGCGGTGCGTATGCCGAGTTCTCTGAGGAGATTAAAGGTTCCATCGAAACAGGGAAACTGTCTGACCTTGTGGTGCTCACTCAGAATATATTCGAGATACCTCCGGAGGAAATTCAGAATACCAAAGTCAAAATGACCATAGTGGATGGAAAAATTATCTTCAGGAAATAGCGCACTCAGATGATCTACTTATATTTTATCGTTTTGATTGTCGCCTTTACTTTTCTGTTCAAATCTGCGAGCTTTTTTGTGAAAGGAGCCTCTGGCATCGCCAGAGTGCTGAACATTTCCAAAATGGTCATCGGGATAGTTCTGGTTGGGATGGCCACCACGGCGCCGGAATTTTTTGTATCTGTCATTGCGGCCATTAGAGGCAAGCCGGAGTTTGCCCTGGGCAACGCGGTCGGCTCTGTGATCTGTGATGATGGAATTGCCCTCGCGTTGGCCGCCATCCTCGCCCCGACTGTGATTTATGTGAACTGTCGGGTGCTCAAAATTGTCGGAGCTTTTCTTCTCTCGATCGATATTCTGGCGTATATCCTGGCCAGAAACGGCACGATTGGCCGTTTGGAAGGCGTAGGTTTTGTCTTGATCCTCTGCGTTTATTATGTCTTTATCCTTAAGAAGAGAGGCTTGCGGTTCGCTAAAGACAGGCCGGAAAACAGGGAAAAAAACTCTGAAAAAGAGAGCCCCGTATCACCCAGGAAATCAGAGCTGAAGCCGCTGATCCTGCTGTTTTTTCTGGGATTGGCCGGAGTTGTGGCGATGAGCGCAATCGTCGTCTGGGCCGCCGAACATATCGCTGAATATTTTTCTATCTCCGAAACCATCATCGGGCTGATTGTTCTGGCTATCGGAACATCGCTCCCCGAAATAAGCACCTGTGTGACTGCCGCGATCAAGGGAGAAGGAGAGATGGCTGTCGGGAATATCATCGGGGCAGACATCCTCAACGTGCTCTGGATAATCGGTGTTTCTTCAATAGCGAATCCAATAACGGTTGAGTTGAAGGTGATGAATTTCACCTTTCCTTATATGATCTTGATCGTTTTGACCATGCTGGTGGCGATGAGAATCGGGTGCCGGTTGGGGAAAGCAAAAGGCTTTGTCCTTTTGGCGCTGTATATAGTCTATATCTTTTTAACCTTTAAGCTTTTCATGTAGGAGCCGCATCTCCACTGGTTACTTGAGTCAGGATTTGACTTGGGGCTGTGGGTGGTCAGGGATTGTCTGTCTGGGTTTTATCAAAGCGGGAATACGGATGTCAGATGTTCAGCATCCAGACATGGCCTGATCTCAATTTTGGAGTGTCCATAGTCAAGCCCTCATCCCAGAATCTGATCCCAGAATGAGAGGCTTAACGCCACTTTATATTTTTTTTCATGTTTTTTTCTATTAGTGTTGCCCTTGACAGATTAACTTGCTAATATAGTCTGTCCTGTAAATCCCAGGAGGATAGCATGAATGTCGGTGTACTGAATGAAAGCAGTAAAATCGAGAATAGAGTGGGCTTGAGTCCGAGTGGAATTTCGTTATTGGTCGAGCATGGGCACACTGTCTATGTCCAGGCTGGTGCCGGCTTAAAAGCCGGATACAGCAATGAAGAATACAGTGATCTTGGGGCGGAAATTGTTTTTACCAAAGAGGAAGTTTTTGGCCGCTCGGATGTCGTGCTCAATATTTCTCCTCTGAATGATGAAGAATGCAAGCTTGTCAAAAAAGACCAGATCTTATTCGGGTTTCATCATTTAGCTGTGGCTCGGAAAGCTGTCTTCGAGAAACTTCTCAAGAAAAATGTCACCATCATCGGATATGAGATTGTTCAGGATGAAAGAGGAGAGCTTCCTTTTATAGAGAGTCTCAGTGAGATTGCCGGACAGATGTGCCTGGCTATCTCAGGTCAGTATCTTCAGACGAGCTTTGGAGGTCAGGGTGTGATTCTCGGAGGAGTGGTGAGTGTTCCTCCTGCGACAGCTGTTGTGGTCGGGAGCGGTGTATTAGCCAGGAGCGCGGTGAAGAGCCTGCTCGGAGCCGGAGCGCATACAATTGCATTGGGCCGTTATATGGATAGACTGAGAGAATTGGAAGAGATAACTTCGGGGAGGTTGATCACTCTGTTTGCCAGCCAATACAACCTGGCGCGGATGACAAAAATCGCAGATATCCTCATCGGAGCCATCCTTCGTCCCGGTGAGAAAGCGCCGATCATGATTACACGGGATATGGTCAAAAGCATGAAAAAAGGTTCGCTCATCATCGATCTGTCAATCGACCAGGGAGGGTGTGTCGAAACAAGCCGTTTAACCACTCTTGAACAGCCCACTTACGTGGATGAAGGAGTCATTCATTACTGTGTTCCCAATATCACATCGGCTGTCAGTCGCACTTCGACAAAAGTCTTATCCAATCTGGTTGCGCCCTGTCTTATCGAGATAGGAGAGAAAGGGATAGAGCAGACCTTGAAAGAGAAACGGTCTTTGGCGCGTGGAGTTTATGTCTTTCGAGGGAATATCTGTAAAGAGAATATCGCCGAAAGATTTAGTCTGGAATATAAAAATATTCATTCTTTTTTATAAAGGTCAGTCGAGATGGAAAAATATATGGACGAATCAGATAAAGATCAAAGGGAACTCATACATATCCTTCATGAGGTCCAGAAAGAGTTCGGCTACGTGCCGGCTCATGCAATCTCTCAAATCTCCAAGCAGCTGAAAATTTCTGAA
>JASFPJ010000033.1:0-17306 GCA_050116035.1 Candidatus Aminicenantota bacterium
GAGGCTTCCTGTCATCAAAAAATCTGTCTTTCCCATCCTCCTGTCTCTCAAGCCGGAGAGCGCGTCATCTGCGCGCCCAATAACTTTCTTCTGGAGATTCAGGGCACTGGACTTGTCGACACAGTGATTGGCTAGAGGCTTTCTGACTATAACTCTTTTAGATTCTCTTCCATCTAGTCAGTGTGAAATTCTACTTAGGTAACTCAGAAGACTATTCAGGGATGAATAAAGCGACATTGGAAGATTTAGCCTTTCCGAGTCGACCTCGAGGGAACCTGCCGGAGTCGGGCCCGAGGACTGTTTGAGCACGACATTATTCATCGGGCGACACAGGTACGACTGATGGATATTCGGACGTGAGATTTGAAAAACACGCACAGTTCCGCAGGGCCGAGAATGTTGACGAGGGAATGGCGTGAAAAATCTGACTGGAGCGAGGGCATCTCTGAATGCTATCTAATCGTTTGCCCACACAAAATGGATGAGAATCATCTTTTAATGCCTCCCTCTTTCTCTTTTCCCGTGGACTTGACCGCTTAGAAATCGTATTTCATACTTACAGCTGTCCAAAGTCTTTTTAAATCATTTTCTGGAAAAACAGGAATGTTAAACAGATGATGTGAGCTTACAATTTCATCGGCATGAGGATGTATAAATAATCGACTTTTTCGCTGACTTCTGGCTTCATTAAGACAGAGCTGTTTGAGTCTTTGAACTCAAATTGGATTCTTTCAGATTTCACTGCGGAGAGAAAATCCAGAAGATACTGAGAATTAAAACCGATCTCCAGCCCTTCTCCCTTATATTCTATTCCGACTCTGTCTTGAGCTTCTCCCATTTCAGGGTTAGATGAAAAAAGCCTTATTTCATCCTTTTCAATGAAGAATTTTATTCCTTTCGACCTTTCAGTGGAAAACAAAGATACTCTCCTCACTGATTCTGTTATTTCTTCCCGGGATACAGTGAATGTGTTCGGATTATCCTTGGGAATCACAGCTTCAAAATCCGGGAATTTTCCTTCAATGATCCTGGACATCAACGTCCTGTTTTCCACCTTAAAAAAGAGGTTGCTTTCATCTAAATCAAACTCAATCGTCTCATCTTCAAATTTTCTCAATTCACTCAACGTCTTTTTCGCCACAATGGCCCTTATCTCATTCTCCACTTTTAATTCTTTCATAGAATTGGCTGTGTAGGCCAGCCGGTGCCCATCTGTGCTCACTAACTCCATCGATTTATCTTTAATGATCAAAAGCGCTCCGCTGAGATAGTATCTCTGTTCTTGCGTGATGGCAAAATAGACTCTATCTATCATATCCTGGAATACACCTAAAGGCAGAATAATTTTTTTCTCGAATTTCGCTTCTGGAACCTGAGGATAATCTTCCTTCGGCAAGCAGAGCACTTTGAATTTGCTCTCTCCCGAAGTAATCTGCATTGTCAAATCGCCGGTTTCTTCGAATGTGACTTTTTTTCCCTCTGGAAGTGACTTTACCACTTCAAAAATTTTCTTTCCGGATAAAGTAATGGAGCCTTCTTCTTCAATCTTCGCAGGAAAATGAGTCTTTAATCCCACTTCCAAGTCCGTTCCTGTGAGCTCAATTTCTTTCTCGGTGGCATTCATCAGAATGTTAGCCAGGATGGGCATGGTGTTTCTTTTCTCAACAATTCCCTGGAGAAGCTGGAGTTCACTGGCAATATCTTCTTTTTTTATCGAGAATTTCATTTTTCCACCTTTTTATTAAATGTATTAATATTATTTAAATTAATACAGAATAAGATTAAATAATAAATATAATAAAAGCAAATAAAAAGTGAAAATACTTTATAATCAACTGATTCTACTACTGAATGGAGCTAATCAAACTGTTCATTTCTCTGTTGAATTCTGGATCTTCGTTGTGCATTTTTTCTATTTTGCGGATACTGTGGATGACTGTCGTATGGTGTTTTCCACCGAATTTCTTCCCAATTTCAGGAAGAGAAGTTTTCGTCAATGTTTTTGACAGATACATGGCAATCTGGCGGGGAAAAGCCACCTTCGGTGAATTATTCTTCGATTTGAGTTGAGAGAGATTAATATTGAATTTATGGCAAACTATTTTCTGGATTTTCTCAACGGTCACTATGGTCGATGTCGAATCCAGAAGACTTTTGAGTGCCTCTTTGGCCAGGTCTAGATCAATCTTTTCGCCTTTCAAGGAGGCGTAGGCAATGACTCGACGCAAATAGCCTTCCAGAACCCTGATGTTGGAGTGAACTTTATCGGCAATGAAAAGAGCAACACTTTCTGGAAGCTCAATGGCCTCAAGTTCAGACTTTTTTCTCAAAATAGCGATCCTCGTCTCAATATCTGGAGGCTTGAGATCTGCGATTAAACCCCATTCGAAGCGAGAGCGGAACCTCTCTTCAAGATTGGGAATTTCTTTGGGAGGACAGTCACTGGAAATAACAATCTGCTTTTGACTGTCGTACAGGTGATTGAATGTATGGAAGAACTCTTCTTTTGTCCGTTCTCTTCCGGAGAGATAGTGAATATCGTCCATTAAGAGAACATCGATGCTTCTGTATTTCTGGCGGAAATCGAGTATCTTTCCGTACTGTAAATGGTTGATTAGGTCGTTCATGAATTTTTCTGTCGTGATGTAGAGAATTTTCATACGGCGGTGATTTTCCATCGTCAGATGTCCAATGGCGTTCATCAAATGTGTTTTTCCAAGACCGGCGCCGCCGTATATGTAAAGAGGGTTGTATGATTTGGCCGGATTCTTGGTGACAGCGGTTGATGCGGCTTGAGCGAACTGGTTGCAGGAACCGACGACGAAATTTTGGAACGTGTAATTCGGATTCAAGTTGGGGTTGAGAAGCGGACCGCGTTTCGATTTTCTTTCGTGCGGGGAACGACGTTTAAACGACGAAGCCTCATCGTCGAAGATGAATTTCACATCGAATACTTTTCCATGAATTTCTTGAGAGCATCTGTTTATAAGGCCTTGGTAGTGGAAAGACAGCCAATCTTTAAAATAAGAATTGGGGACTTTGACGTAAAGAGAGTTTTCTTCTTTTCCTATGTAGGATGCAGGCTCAAACCATGTTTCATAACTGTTTTTGTCGACCTTTTTTTGGAGGGCCTCCATTATCTGGAGCCAAGGATTAGCTTTTTCTTCAGGTTCCATTTGGTTGCGTTAGATTTCCACAGATTTATCCACACTTGTGGAAAAGACATGCTTCTTTCCTGACTAAGGACGGAAAAGCGAGGGTAGTTTAGCACTGTTGTGGGGGGAATTCAAGAAAATTTTAATTTTTTTTTAGACGCCCAATTAGAAGTCGTAACCGATCCAGAAACGCAACTTATATTTGCCTGAAGACTCCATTTTAAAGGGACGGGAGAAATCATCGATTGTGATCAACCTCGCGAAATCAAAGTGAAAAGGAAGGCCCAGGAAGTAGAATTGAAAGCCCCATCCATACGCGCCAATGGCTTCGCTTGTTCTCCAACGGACGGGATTACCAAAATCATCATATTCAATAAAGGCAATTTCGGATGGAAACCCTTTGATTTTTGCTCGGGTGAGGTCGAAGAAAAAGGTTCCGCGAAACGGACCCAGCTGGCCGAGGATCGTTGAAGCGGCGTTGATGACCGGGAATCGGAATTCCAGGTTGGCGTGCCATCCC
This sequence comes from Candidatus Aminicenantota bacterium, assembly GCA_050116035.1. Classification (GTDB taxonomy): domain Bacteria; phylum Acidobacteriota; class Aminicenantia; order Aminicenantales; family Aminicenantaceae; genus SOIA01. The sequence continues at coordinate 3,676 of JASFPJ010000033.1, forward strand.
TCATTTCCGACGATTGAATAGAAGCCCACAGAACGGACCTCATTGTTCCCTCCCCAATAAAAAACATAAGGGTTCCTTCCTCTGCTGGCAAATCCTTTGAAGCGGAGGGCGAAGAGAAAGTCTCCGCCGAGGTAGAGATATTGACGGAGATCGGCCTGAACGGTCGTGTTCTGGAGGAAGTTACTCGATACAGGGATGGATTGAGAAAGGGAAACCATGAAGGTGTTGCCGGACATAGGACCGTAGGGATATTTGAACCGTGTGGTTTCTCCGACAAGAGCGAAATCCGCAGTGACAATGTTTCCGTTCCAAAAGCCGCCATAACCGCTCGCTAGGTTACTGGAATAGTCCTCCTCGTAGTTAAAATAACCTAAGGAGGCTTGAGCTCGGTAGAATCGGCTGAAAGGATAGTATGCACTAAACTGAGCTCCAGTTATTCGGCGGGTGGCGACTGAATTTCTGGGAGTGTAGAGGGGATTCTCGTAATAATAAGGATCATAGTACGAAGAGAGGTAATAGAAGAGAGTGTATTGGAAAAGATTGGCCGCGTACTGGAGCCTTCCTTTTTGATTGATATAGGAGAGCGCGTATGAGCGGAAAGTCTGCACCTGGTAAGCCATAAAAGTGAATGTATGGTCGCCCAGGATGTCAGAGAGACTGATGGCGGCGCCTCCGTAGATTGAGCCATCTGACGCAATGTAGGTATCGATAGGAGGTCTTCCTGCAAGATAAAGTTTGCCGAGGCTTTTGTGAGGTTTGATCTCTTCCTTATTGATATCGAGTGACACAATTGGTTCAAACCGTTCGAATTCTTCCTCGGTCAATTTCGCATCGAAAGCCACAGTTTTCTCCACTTCCCCTTCGAACTCGCTTTTAAAAATCTGGAGAGCTCCCTTGTTGAATGAGGAAAAGACAATCTCTTTGGTGGCGTTGGGAAGAGGAACGGGGAAGAAGTTTCCTGTCCTGACGTCTGTGTAGCGCTTCTGCACACCTGTCTCTAGGTTCAAAGAATAAATGTTATAGGCATCCCTCATGTCCCCTGAAAAATAGATTTCCTCAGAATCAGGAGAAAAATTTGGAGTAACTGTATTGCCTTTGCCGAAAGTCAGCTGAGTTTTTTCCTTTAGATTGTCGAGCGGAGAAAGAAAGAGTTTATCATAAGAATCCAGGCGGATCGTGTAGGCGACTTTTGTCCCATCCGGCGAAATGGATGGCGCTTTCTCATATAGATCATCTTCGGTCAGATTCAGGAAAGCCTCGGTCTCCAGATCGACTTTGTAGATATCGTGGATTCCATTATCGAAAGCAACGAAGAGGAGCGCATCGCTCTCAGGATAAAAACAAGGAGAAGAGGGCCTGTCGTAGGGAATGCGGATTTCATTTACGGTCTTTCCAGCCAAGGGATCGACAATATAAAGAGCGTACTTTTCTCCAGAGCGTCCAAAAAAAGCAACCTTGTCCCCGTCAGGAGACCAAGAAATATCCACCCCTTGAGAAGGATCAATGTCGAAACGGATGTATTCATACTTGATCGTATACCCCTTGGTTATATTCTTAATGACCGAGCCATCTTTGGTGGAAATAAGGATGATGTCAAGATCGCCGGACTTATAATTCGCAGTGAGAACAGCGACGATATCTCCTGATGGGGAGACGGCATGCGAAAGGGCGAAGTAATACGGATTCAGTGGAAATTCAGGGCCCAGAGGGATACTGTAATCTTCGGGATTTTCCCTGTGGAGAAAATCCTTAAACTCCGCCCGGAGATATTTCTTGAACTCATGGTTGAATTGCTTGTTCGTCATTTTGAATGTTTTTCTGATTGGATTCCGCCTTCCGATGAGAGGGGAGCTTTTAAGAGAATGCCAGAATTCCCTTATGCTGTCTTTCCCGAATTTTTGCTCCATGAACTCGAACATGGCGTGACCGAAATCGTAATCAGGGACTCTGGGGAGCGGGTATCGCGCGAAAAGATTGCCAGAATCAGAAAGCTCGGGTATCCGGTCATTGAGGGTTGCATCCCGGACAATCAAGAGGGACCAGGGATCCCAAGAATGAGTATTGTACTCACACCAGCCTTCCATGACCCAACCAGGAGGGTAGCTAAGGGCGTAATTTGCCCCGCCAGGGCTTCCAAACAGAATATCAAATTGGAAAATATGAGAAAGTTCATGTTCGATGAGAGTTTGAATTTGATCAAGAGTCATATCTCCATAGATAATCACCCTGTAGAGGATCGGCTCTGAAACACCCAGGATGCCTTCTGAAGCGGGCAGGAGATTTGTCTGCTCAAAGTCAGTGTAGGTCTTGTAGTAAATGATGGGCACTTCTGCAGAGAGAGAATGTTTGACCTCCTGACTGATCTTCACGTAAGCACTCTCAGCCATTTCAACAATGTATTTTAAGATTTTTGGATTGTCGACGTAGTGGAAAACCTTGAAATGTTCAGTTCTGTAGATGTTCCAGTCGAACTTGGAGTACTGGACTTTATTCTTTCCGTAGTAGGGAATGTAATAAAATTGGGCGAAGGCTTGTGTAACACACAGGAATAATAATATCGGAACAAAGAAACGGCGTATGTAATCTTTCATGGTTGTTCTCCCTTGTTAATCTTTGATAAGGTATCTTTGCTGTATTTTGACTGTGCCCAGGACTGTGCTGAAAAACTTCGATTTCACTGTGTTTGCCAAATCAAAGAATGCAAAAGCGGCAGTCTGGTTTGGATTCTTATAGCCCTGGGTTTCTTTGAGAGATCTTGTGTAAAGAATTTCTCCTGTTTGGGCATCGATCAGGTAAAAGTCAAAAGTCAGAGTATAAAACCTTCTCTCTTCAATGGCTTTATCCCGTTGGAACGAGTCATCGGCCTTCTTTTTAGTTTGTACGACAGCCTTCCGGACTTCCTCTAAGTAATCAACTGTTCCAGTGAAAAGAACAGTCTCTTGTGAATCAGGCTGTATGTTTTTCCAAAAGGCTTTTTCTTTAAAAATCTCTTCATCGGACAAAGAAACTCTTCTGGACAAGACTTCTGCCTCAAAATTTTGTTTCATCTGAGTTTCGAAATAATTGACCAGTTCTTGATTTAAATCGAAATCCTCTCTTTCTTTTTTTATGAAGAAATCGGTGACAATGATTTTATCGAACTGATTAATATCGAAGACAGGCTTTCCAGGGACTTCAACATTCACTTTGAAATAGTTAACAGAAGAACAGGAGGCAAAAAAGAGGAGGAGGAGGATGAATATGGTTTTATTTTTTTTCATTTTTCTTTTTTGTGTTGTCATCTTCTCGCGCTTCCAAGTTTTTCTTGAAGTTCTCAAAATTGGCTTTAATGTGACTGTTATTCGGAGAAAGCTTCAAAGCCGCTTCATATTCCTTTTCGGCTTCATCCCAGTCCCCCTTAAGCTCATAGGCAACAGCCAGGTTGTTATGGGCGGCGGCAGAATCAGGATTGGATTGGACTTCCTTTTTCCAGCGGAAGATCGCTTCGTCCCACAGGCCCCTTTGCGCGGCGGTAATCCCAAATTGGATCTGGTTAGACTGAAGGGTAGAGCGGCAACTGGAAAAGACAAGCGGAAGAAAGAGAAATGCGAGAAGATAATATGTAAATTTTTTATGCATCTTCGGTGCCTTCATATTTTAAGTTACTGCTTTTTTAGCTATTCGTCAAGAAAACATAGAGAACATGCAATTTTCATACCAAATTAAATAGCCTGAGAATAAAAAGAAAAGAAGTCCATACCGTCATATAAAGGGGACACCTGTCTTGCAAAAAGAATAAATGGAGGCAGGGCTCCATTCTCCATCCTTTTTACGTTGGATGATTATTTTGCCAATATTCCTGTCTGCCAAGAGGGATAGATTGAGGGGAGACATGCTCACATGTGATTTCCATGGCGACAAATCGTTTGGATTTTTCTTCGGAATATGGTATAAAAAGTCTTTTCATAAGAGTAATAAAATGCCAAAAGTGTGTGAGATTTGCGGAAAAGGCCCCCTCTTCGGCCAAACCCTCAGCCATTCTCATAAGGCTTCGAAGAAAAAGTGGAAGCCGAATCTACAGCATGTGAAGGCTCAAACAAAGTCAGGGGCTAAACGGATATGGGTTTGCACAAGGTGTCTTCGTTCGGGGAAAGTAGTTAAATCCCTTTAGCCTCCTTCACATCCTTTCTACAGAAAAGATTTCTTTTATGCTCGAAAGCTTCTTTATGATTGCCTCGAGTTGTCTGATGTCCTGAATGACAATAGCGAGCCTTATCCGGGCTTTTTTATCCGCAAAAGTTACCACATCCGCCTTGGTGATATTCCCTTCTAATTGGGCAATTTGCGCAGCGATTTTAGCCAAAACTCCAGGAGAGTCTTCTCCCATTATTAACAGTTTGCCTGTATAGATCCCTTCTGGGGCGTCATCCCATGAAACTTCAACCATCCGCTCATTATCCAGAATTTCCTTAACGACCCGGGGGCACCGCAGGGAGTGCACGGTTATCCCTTTGCCAGCGGTGATGTACCCGATAATGGACTCTCCTTTGATAGGAGAACAGCATTTCGCGAGATGGACTCCCTTGACCTGGATGACCGGCCTCGGCTTCTTGCTCACTTTGGTTACAACTTTTTTGATCAAAGTCTCTTTTTTCTTCACCACTTCTTCGGCAGGGAAAATTTTTTCCATGAATTTTTTCCCCAGAATGATTTTTCCAGATCCAATTAAGGCATAAAAATCTTCCATCTTTTTGGCCCTGAAATTTGTTGCGGTAGAAAGGCTTTTAAGTATTGCTTTTTCTCTTAACCGTTCTGGAGGGCCCTTATACTTCTTGATTTCTTTTTCCCATAATTTTTTCCCAAGGGCCGTGTTTTTCATCCTCTTCTGAAGGTTTAACCAGCGTTTGATGCTGTGCCTGGCAGTGGATGTAAAGGTGATGTTCAGCCAATCTCGGGCAGGCGTTTTTTCCGGGGAAGTAATCACTTCTACCATATCCCCAGTCTTGAGGATTGTTTTCAGCGGAACGCTCTTGCCGTTGATTATAACTTCGGAACAGTGGAGCCCTATTTCCGTGTGGATCTTAAAGGCAAAGTCCAAAGCAGAGGCCCCGAGTGGAAGTGTAATCACTTTCCCTTTGGGTGTAAAAACGTAGATTTCTTCGGGAATAAGATCGGTTTTCAGGCTTTTCAGGAATTCCCTCGGGCTCTTCTGCTCTTTGTACAGGTCGACCATTTCTCTTAGCCAGAGGAGTCTTTTATCCTCTTTCATGATGTGGCTGGGGTCTTTTTCTTTGTATTTCCAGTGGGCGCCAATGCCGTCTTCAGCCAGATTATGCATGTCCTGTGTCCGGATCTGAATTTCGACTGTTTGGTTCTTCTCGGTGATTATCGTTGTATGGAGAGATTGGTAAAGATTGGGCTTGGGCATGGCAATAAGGTCCCTGAACCGGGTCGGATGATGCGGCCATTTCTGATGAATGATTCCCAAAGCCGCGTAGCAATTTTTTACAGTATCGGTAATGAGCCTCAAAGCCATGAAGTCATACACTTGATCGAAGTCGATACTTCGCTTTTTCATCTTATTATCAATGCTGTAGAGTCTTTTTATGCGGGAAGTGATTTTTATAGGGATTTTATTTTCTTTCATCAAGCTTTCGAGTGATGTTTTTAATCTCTTGAGCTCTTTTTCTGCCTTTTTCCGGCGAGAATCGACAAGAGAGGCGACCTCAAAATAATCTTCTGGATTGACGAAGCGGAACGAGAGGTCTTCAAGTTCAGCCTTAATTCGTCCCATCCCGAGACGGTTGGCTATGGGCGCGTATATCTCTAGAGTTTCCCTCGCGATCTGTTTTTGTTTGGCCTCAGACAAGAATTTTAAGGTTTTTAGGTTGTGAATCCTGTCGGCCAGCTTGATAAAAATAACTCTCAAGTCGTCAGTCATCGCCAGGATGATTTTCCTTATGCTTTCAGCCTGCCTTGCTTCAGGAGATGACTCCTGGACGCGACTGATTTTGGTGACTCCTTCCACCAGATGTGTGATTTCCTCTCCAAAAGCTTGTGTGAGTTCTACGGCTGTCGCTTCGGTGTCTTCGAGAACATCATGAAGGAGACCCGCGGCCAAGGTCGTTTTATCCAATTTCATATCGGCAAGCATGTTGGTCACTTCCAGGGAGTGGCTCAAATAAGGCTCTCCAGAGCGGCGAGTTTGACCTTTGTGAGCCTGTGCGGCAAACACATATGCTTTTTTCAGGAGAGTGATATCCTTCTCAGAATAAGAAGAAGAAACCTTATCTAGGATATCGTCAAATCGAATCATCGTCTTGGGGAGTTCCTTTTTTAAGATATTCTATCAGGATTTTTCAGGATCCTCCTTTTTTTCCTGTTGCAGGATCCATTGAACGGCATCCAGCAAGGTTTGGGCCACGTATGCAGGCTTGATTCCTTTTTCTTTAAGCTTGGATAATGATTCCTGGCCAAACCCTGTGAGACAAAGTATGGGCTTCGCTTGAATATTCAAGCCAAAAAGGATATCTTCCACTTTATCCCCCACCATGTAAGATTGTGTTGTGTCGATGCCCAAATCTGCGGCGGCTTGGTGTGCCATTCCAGGATTGGGTTTGCGGCACTGGCAGTCAGCTTTGTATTCAGGAGTGGGAGAAAAAAGATAGTGGGGGCAGTAGTAGATGCCGTCGAAGTGAGCGTTGTGCTGGGCAAATAAAGTTTTCATTTTTTCATGGATAGTTTGAAGGTTTTTTTCACGAATAAGCCCTCTCCCAATTCCGGACTGATTAGTGACAATAACTGTTGAAAATCCGGCCTCGTTCAACTTTCTGACAGCTTCGAAACTGTAGGGATAAATTTCTATCGCACTGTAGGAAGCGGGATAACCCACGTCTTTGTTGATAGTTCCGTCTCTGTCGAGAAACACAGCTTTCTTTTTCATCGGAGAAACCTCTGGCAGGCCTTATACACTTCCTCGGGAGAGATGTTCACCATGCACCTGTGATCAAACGGACACTCTCTATAGGCACACGGCCAGCAGGGGACATCTTTTTTGATAACCGCAGACGGTTCCTGATAGGGTCCGGTGACACTCGGATCGGTCGGTCCGAACACCACTATGACAGGGATTTTCAGTGCATTGGCCATGTGCATGGGCCCTGAATCATTGGTGACGAATAGGTTTGACTGACTGATCAGGCCGGCAAGCATCCGCAGGTTTGTCTGCCCTGATAGGTTGATGGGTTTTTTGGCCATGAGGGAGGAGATGGATTCCGCCAATCCCCTTTCATTTCCAGCGCCAGTAATGAGAACAGTTGCCTTGTTTCGCTCTTGCAAAAGGCTCCCGAGCTTTGCGAATCTTTCAGCCGGCCATCTTTTTGCAGGGCCATAGGATGCACCAGGATTGAGGATGATAATGGGGCGCTGTAAATCTACATCGCAAGAGAGAAGTTTCTCTCTGGCCTCTTTTTGTTCCTCCTGAGTTAGGGGGAAAGAGAGTTGAGGCGGAAGAGTTTTGTGCCCCAACCCAGAGATGAGACCCATGTAATAATCCATTTGATGGAAGGAGATTCCGAGGTTTCTTGGTGCAACTCTTTTTGTCAGCAGGATTCCACGTCCATCCCTTGAGTAGCCCCATCTCTGGGGAATCCTGGCGAGATAAAAGAGGAAAGCCGAGATGAAGGAATTCGTGAAGAGGATTCCGGCGTCAAAGTGAAACTCTTTAATTTTTTTGGCTGAATTCTTCAGGCTTTTGATGTTGTTCATCCCAGACAGAGGAATTATTCCTTTAATAAAGTCGTGGGACTTGAAGAGGTCTTTGACCCATTCATTCGTGGCGATCCATATTTGAGCTTCGGGGAGGTTTTGGCTCAGGCTTTCGATGGCGGATAGAGCCAGCACTGAATCCCCGATCCAATTGGGAGCGCGGACAACAATCTTCATGCTCACAATTTTATGCACTAATTTCGATCTTGTCAAAGGAGGCAAGGGAGAAAACAAGTGGGTTTCTGGGTTTGGAATCAGGAAGGAAACCGGCCCGCTTTCTCTATCGGCTTTATAGGGGCAAAGACGCTTATAAAGCACATGGTTATCTCCTCCAGGAAAGATAAAAATGCTTCGGGCGAAGCTTGTGGAATGAGCGTTTTTTTCTCTCTTTTATGTTTTTTCGGAGGGACGCTTATCAGAGTTTGTCTTTCCCTTCGCTTCTTCTTTCTTATCGCTTTTTTGGCTCTTTTTGGGTTTGGCTTCCTTCGCTGGCTTTTTCTTTTTGGCGTAGTCAGTGATGTAAAAGCCACTGCCCTTGAATTGAATCGCGGGAGCGGTGAGGACTTTTTTCAGTCTCCCTCCGCACTCCGGGCATTCTATTAGAGGCGAGTCACTTATTTTCTGTATGACCTCGAAGACTGACGCGCACTTTTGGCATTTGTATTCATAGAGTGGCATTTTTCAATGGAAGACAATGGCTTCGAATATATATATCTCGGCTCCTGATGCCCAGGCGTTCCTGGGCAGTCCGGCCTTCAAACAGGCACGTTCAAGGAATTTTTCCCGTGACCAGTTGTTTTCAACAGGCACTTGTGGCAGAAGAATTCCTCTGTGGTCCCCTTGGGATATGATTAAACCATGCTTGCCGACCTCGATCAGAAGAGGATCATGAATCCTTTTGGGAGTGGTGAGGACTGAGATTTCGATCTCTAAATCCTTGAGTTCATCAACTGTGACGGGAGGAAACCGTAGGTCCTGGGAGGCGGCAAATATGGCCGCCCGGATGACCGTTTCATACAGAGGAAAGACAGGTTCAATGAATCCGATGCAGCCTCTGAGAGAACCTTTTTTCTTGAGGGTCACAAAGGCTGCCTTCCAGGTCAGTAAATCCAGATTCTGTGTGTTGTAATCAATGACTTTTTTTTCTTTGATGAAGTGGTTTATGGCGGAGCCGGCGAGCTGGAGCAGCTCTTTCTTTACTCCTTCAGAAAGGTTAAAAGCGGGTCCAGGGCCTTTTTGGTAGAGCACAGCGGCGAGATATCCAACAACTTGTGATTTAGAGCCTCCGGCATCGGAGGAGTCGGCGTACCGGAGAATCTCGACTTCCGGTTTTCCGCAGCTTTGTGTGTAGAGCAGGGTTGAAACAACTGGGCCCCCTCCGCACATGATATTCTCTCCCCTAGTTAGCTTTCTGATGAGAGAATCTGTTTCGAATGACCGGATGAGTGAAGCCGTGTTGGAGTCTGTCTCGTTGGCCTTTTGTTTTGGGAAAAAATGAGAGAGGTCAGTGGATGCTATGACCAGAGCTTTTTTGCCGGGTAAAACTTCAGAGAGCGCATTCGCCAGCGTCGTTATGGTCTTTCGAGACTGAATCCCCATGAGGACAGGCACGATCTTTGCACGGGGGAGAACTTTCTGGATGAAAGGCACTTGAACCTCGATAGAGTGTTCCTGTTGATGAGCCTGGGCAACATATTTAAATCCTGAGGCTTTCGAGAGTTCTGAAGCCAGGGCTTCATTCACCTCGACCGTTCCCAGAGGGGTCTCATAAGCTCCTTTGAGGTAAATAGAACAGCCATTGAATCCGTGTCGATGGGAAGGCCCGATGATGACAACTGTCTGGTAATCTTTTCCTTGAACCAAGCGGTAGGCATGGGCCGCCACCTGGCCGGAGTAACCATATCCCGCATGGGGGGCGATGAGAGCCAGAATTTTTCCGGAGGGGGAAGAATCTTTCTTTACATTCTGGAGAAAAGAGTCAATTTGACTGGAAAGCCTGTCTGCATCACCATGATAAAAAATCTCTGCCACAATCGGTTTCCTTGTTCCTTGTGGCCAGAGAAAGAGGACGCAGATAAAGAGAGAGATAAAAGATAGCCCCGTTTTTTTTCTCATTTTTCCACTCTCTCTGATGCGAGGATACAGGAAGAATATACAAAGAAAACAGGGAAAAATCAAATGACGACATCAAATTGGATTGCGTCTTAACGTTTCTGTATAAGCCCTCTTTTTTACCTTGTGGAGTGTTCGATAGAGTGTTGTCGACAAGAATTTTTGCAGAAATGATAAATGTAAAGACGCGACCCCTTTTATTTATTGACTTTTTTTGCATTTTAGTTAAAATTTAGAGGAAGGAAACGATGAAAGATCTCTTCAAAACTCTTCTACTCTTCCTCTCTGCGTCTGCCGCCTTCGTGATCGGATTTTATATTGGGGGAGAAAAGGTGAAGGCGAGAATCCCAGATTTTCAGGAAGACACAGAAGAAGCCAAATAACTGAACATTTTCAGCCCGAATCGATCTCCCCTTTCTTCAACCTTCTCCATGCGAGTCGCGCCTTCACATTTATCATTTCCCTATGCTTTCTTGGCTTTATTGAGCGGCGAAAGGAAGTTCTATCGATCTATAATTCTCGCAAAATGTTAAATGTTAAGATGCGACCCCTCTCTCTTGTTTGACTAAATCCGGAGGCAGGAATATAATTGAATTTCAATCTTTCGGGAAGGTTTGATAACAAACACTTTCGAGGAATCAGATGAAATTTGGATATTATGGGATCTTAATCATTTTTGTCGCGTTCTTTCTTCTCTTAGTGCTGAGTCCCAATCTATCTTGCTTTGGGAAAAGATTGAAGTCCCCCTTCTACCCTCTCTTTCGAAGAAAAAAGAGAGTCAAAGAGATTAAGACAGAAGATTACGGGTTCTCTCTTGTTGATGAGAAAGAGAAGCGGAGGGTGGAGGGAAAAGGACAGAAGGCGGGCTCCCAGAGCCGAGATTCTTCTCCGGGGAAGGCTGAAGAAGGAAAAGCATCAAAAAAGAGAAAGAAGAAACTAAAAACCCATGATTATGGATTCTCTCTTGACGAGGATGAGAGCAAGTAGCCAGCGGGGCACTTTAATAAATTAGAGAGAAAGGGCTTTGATTGTCATCCTGCATTCAGAAAGGAGTCCGGTTGATCCGGCAGGGATTCCCCCTTCTCTGGATTTTCTCTTGACTATCCAAAAGGGGGGGGCAAGGAATGATAGATGGTTGAGAATTCCAGATAGTCTGTTGAGGGCATGACTTCGTCATGATTGACTTCAGGATGGTTAAAAAGCCATGAATCCGGTTGTCGGCGGCACAAACTCAAGGACAGCAGAGCATTCATGGGCACGAAAACTCTTCATTTGCACAGGCCTGTCGTTCGTTCTGCTGTTGATCAACGGCTGCCGGCCGACGGGGATTCTCCTCCAACCTATTCCTGCCAATATTGAAAGATTAGAGGGGCATGCTTCCCTAAAAATTTCAGGAGAGCAGAGATCCGCCCGGTCAAAATTCGCCTTCCTTTTTCAGCTTCCTCACCAGGGACGGATCGAAGTTTCAGATTTTTTATTGGGGAGAACCCTCTACCAAATTATAATTGATAGGGAGAGAGCGGTTTTTTTAGTCCCGTCTAAAAAGGTTTATTGGGAAGGAGAGGAGGAAGAGATTATAGATTATTTCCTGGGTTTTCGGCTGAGCCTGGATGAAATGATTAATCTAATTCAAGGAAGATGGGAGGAGAGAACCCAGGAGGTGGGGCGAGAAAAAAATAGGGAAAGCTGGAATCTGAAAAAAGACGAAAGGGGTCGGATCCTGGCCGGGACGAGAGGGAATCTTCATTTTGAAGTCAAGGAATTTCTCTCCGGTTCCCACATCCCTCGGATTCTCGTTTTTCAGCATCTTTTGAATTCTGGACGCCTGAAGATGCTCCGGATCAACTTCAACAGACCGGTCAAAAAGAAGGAGGCTTTTTCTCTATCTTTTTTAGCTGATTACAGACAAGTCAGTTGGGAAGAGATCGAGAAGATATTGGCCGATGAGAATTAAATCTTTTGCCAAGGTCAACCTGGGATTGGAAGTCATCAGAAAACGGGATGATGGCTACCATGAGGTGAAAACTCTCCTGCAAACAATAGATTTTTATGATGTTTTGGAGCTCAGCCCCACTCCGGGGGGCAGGATTATTCTCGAAGGAGATGACCAGACGATTTCCTGGGGAAAAGATAACCTCATTTTTAAAGCGGCCCTTCTCCTTAAAGAAAATTTTCGGATTACCCAGGGCGTCAAGATAGATGTCACCAAGACGATTCCCCCCGGAAAGGGATTGGGAGGGGGAAGCAGCAATGCGGCCATGACTCTCTATGCGCTGAATGAGTGTTGGACAATTGGGCTGGGGAAAAAAGAATTGATGGATTTTGGAGCGGATCTGGGAGCGGATGTTCCCTTTTTTCTCGAGGGAGGATTATGCTTGGGCACAGCAAGGGGAGACAAGATCACTCCTGTAGCCGACCTTGCCTCCGTCTCCTGTTTGCTAGTCTTCCCCGAGTTGTCCATCTCTACGGCTTCCATCTATGAGCAGCATCAGTACTCCTTGACTTCACCAAGCAAAGACAGTAAAATTATCAAGTTTTTGGACAGCAGAGAGCTTGGTTTTTTAGAGAACGAGTTAGAAGAGACGGTTTTCCGCCTCCATCCTCAACTCAGAACCATTAAGAGCCTTTTCCAGAGCCATGGATCAGAGTTATCCTTAGTCAGTGGGACGGGTTCCGCTTTATTCGGGCTGTTTTCGGAAAGAGAGAAGGCAGAAAAAGCCTTGCGCGATATCGAAAAGAGCTTTCCCTCGCTGCTCGTAGAAACGCTATCTCGAGAGCGATACGGGAAGAATATTAAGCCTGGGGTGTAGCCAAGCGGTAAGGCAGCGGCCTTTGGAGCCGCCATTCGGAGGTTCGAATCCTCCCGCCCCAGCCAAAGAGGACAAGTGAATTTCCTCATGAGAGGAGAAGGAATGAAAACAGAAAATACAATGAAAGTATTTGCCGGATCTTCTAATCCTTCTTTATCGAAAGAAATTGCGGAGTTCTTAAAGGTCGAGTTGGGAAAATGTGTTCTCGAACGGTTTAGTGATGGGGAAATTCATTTCTATATCGATGAAAATGTTAGAGGAGAGGATGTTTTTGTCATCCAATCCGGCAATAACGATGCAAACTTTCATATGATGGAACTCCTCATCATGATAGATGCGTTCAAGCGGGCCTCAGCGGAGAGGATTACAGCTGTTATTCCCTATTATTGCTATGCACGTCAGGACTGGAAGGATCGGCCGCGTGTTCCTTTAACGGCGCGGCTGATGGCTGACTTGCTGGAAGCCTCCGGAGCCACCAGGGTTCTGACCATGGACCTTCATTCGCCACAGATTCAAGGATTTTTCTCTGTCCCCGTCGACAACTTGAGAGCGGCTCCTGTATTAGCCAACTACATGCAGAACCTGGAGCTTGAAGATTTTACCGTGGTTTCGCCTGACGCGGGAGGCGTGGGGAGAGCCAGGGTCTTTGCCAAGAGGATGTCTGCCGAACTGGCGATCATAGATAAACGAAGGCCGGCTCCGAATGAGGCTAAAGTTCTTCATGTCATTGGAGATGTCAAAGGATGCGATGTGGTTATACTGGATGATATGGTTGACACAGGAGGCACTCTTGTTCAGACTGTTGGAGCCCTCAAAAGAGAAGGGGCAAAAAAAGTTTATGCCGCGTGTAGCCATGCGGTTTTATCCGGACAGGCTGTTGAAAAAATTAATAATTCAGAGTTAGAAAAACTGATTGTCACCAACACGATTCCTTTAAAAGAAAATGCGAAATCGTCAGATAAA
>JASFPJ010000034.1:0-17179 GCA_050116035.1 Candidatus Aminicenantota bacterium
GTCCGGATCGTGTATTTTCCATTTCTTCTCAGGTTCTGGCTTGGCCTGCCTCTCGAAGCTTTGCGGGCAACCGACTGAGAATAGAGTCATGAACGCTGAACACAAAAAAAATATCCGTATGTTCCTTCCCATATTCGCCTCCTGTCGAAATGATCTATAAAGACGCCATTTCAGAACTAATGAGAGGATTCAGTATGTCCAGAACGACAAAAAAATCTTAAAAAGAATTACAAGGACCACCCGGGCCGGTAATCTTTGTGGACATATTTGTTTGCCTCGGGCAAATTGGTGAACTCCATCTTCTCTCCGTCCCATTGAAGCTTTGTGTAATGCTCCTGCATCCGGACGGCGATGTTGGCCAGCAGCATCATCTCCGTTAGAAGTCCGGCATACGCAAAATCCGTTGTCGACTTTTTTCCGGCTTTAATCGCTTCGATCCATTCCGCATGGATACCGGGTGAACGAGGGATCGTCTTTTCCGGCCGCTTGTATTCTTTCATCTTTGTCTCTGGGACAAGACGGGGATGCCGGCCATACGTGCTGTTCATCAGAATCCCTTTGCTACCTATGAAGAACACTCCTCCGCCATCGTCACCCATCTTTCGTCCCGGTTCAATCACTTCAGGTCTGGGAGGCATTAATCCTCCGTCATACCAGGTCAACTGAACAGGGGGCATCTTCCCGCGAGCCGGAAATTCATAGGTCACGACCTCGGCCACAGGGTAAGAATCCTTGGTAAACCTCGTGGAACTGGCTTGAACTGTTTTGGGATACCCGAGTTTCAAAGCCCAGAATGGCTGATCAATCAGATGAGCCCCCATATCTCCCAACGCGCCTGTCCCGTAATCCCACCATCCTCGCCAGCGAAACGGCATATAATCCGGATGATAAGGCCGGAAAGGAGCCGGGCCGAGCCACAGATTCCAATCCAAGGTTGATGGGACTGAAGGAATCTCTTCAGGAGCATCGATTCCCTGAGGCCATATCGGCCGATTCGTCCAGACATGAACCTCGCGCACGTGACCGATGGCGCCGTCCCATATCCATTCGTTGATTAAACGTGCCCCTTCACCCGCATGCCCCTGATTCCCCATCTGGGATACAACATTCGCTTCTTTCACAGCCTTAGCGAGCTCCCTGGCCTCTTTGATCGTGTGAGTCAGAGGTTTTTGCACGAACACATGCTTTCCCATTTTAATGGCTCTCATGGCGATGACTGCATGGGTGTGGTCCGGTGTCGTGACTGTGATGGCGTCGATGTTCTTTTCCTTATCCAGCATGATGCGGAAATCCTGGTATTTTTTGGCCTTGTTGTACATCTCAATGTGCTGGGGGTCATTCCTGTCTGACTTCAAGAAGTTCGCTATCTGCATAGTGTCCACATCGCACAGAGCGACAACATTCTCTGAACTGACCCTTCTTGTGTCCCATGAACCCTGACCGCCGACACCCACACACCCGATGTTCAGCTTATCACTGGGTGCTTTCACACCCGGCCCTCCCAGTACATGGCGGGGAACGATCATCAGTCCGGCAGCGGCTGTCGCCGTACTGCCGAGAAATTCCCGCCGCGTCAGCTTTTTTCCTTTCGAAGGGTTTTTTTCCCTGTTTTTATTCATGGTTTCAATCCTTTCACAAATTAATTTATCCGGGCAATCGACCTTGTCTCTCTATTAATATAAACTCAAGAAGAATTAGTCAACAATTGGTTTGTTCACAGTGAAGCACCACATTCGCATCTGAAAAACGACCAGTCGAATCAATGATCCTTAATGATTAAAACATCGACTGCAATCTTAACTATTGAGTCTCTTTCGTGCTCAACTCAACTGTTTTTGGCTCGAGTCCGAGTTCACTCAGGATCAGATAGACAGTAAATCCGACCACGAACGACATCAGCGTCTCCAATCCGTAGTGAAAACCAATACCGGGAATCACGCCTAGAATTCCGACGGCAAATCCGATCGCCCAGGCAATATATCCTGCCCAGTTGATTCCCTGGCGTGGTCCCAGCCATTTTCCGCTGCGTAGATAATCCGCGGTCATGGCGCCGATGATCGGCCCGAATGACGCACCGATAATCAGGAAAAAGCCCACCAAATCCTGAGCCACACCTGTCGCGGCCAGCACAGTCCCGACCGCGCCAGCTCCCAGAGTCAATCCGATCCTGGGAAGTTTGGGGAACATGGTGGAAAAGGCATTGCCCGCCAAAAAAGCACAGAAGCCTGTCGGGCAGATGCAGGCAATGACAAAAATCCAGAACATGATCAAGGCCACAATCCCGCCGACCGCGCCGATAGAACCGATGAAAACAGAAAAAACATCCAGGTTCGCGGTTCCCATGCCAGCGTCAGAAGCGAGCTGGGGATTCTTTCCCACAGCGCCCGCAATCGTTAATAGCGCAAAAATCCCTGCCACTAATGCCGCAAGTGTGATCCCAAAGAATCCACCCAGGACCACATCCTTTTTATTCCGGTTGTTCATCGTGAAATCCGCACCCGCGGCTCCGGCTGTCGCAAAGAATCCCGCTGCAGCCTGCAGCGCGGCAAAGGCACCCAATGCCATGAGAGGAATGACGACCAAAGCTTCTCCAGGAATCGACACAGATGAGCTAAAACTGGACAGCCCCTCCATATTGGCAAAGCCCGCAATGACAATGATCAACAGCGGAAACACGGGAATCCAGCTGGACAGCCAGCCCAACCATTTGATCCCGACAGCGCCGACCAGAGCCAGCATGAAACCCCAGATGATACAAACAATCCAGAAAAAAGCGGAGTTGGGGCCTGCGTCTGAACCCACAGCCGACATGAAGAACGATGCGGCCGAAAAGGTGAACACCGCATGCCAGCCGATCTGCAAAAATCCCATAAGCAATCCCGGAATCAGAATCCCGCCCTTGGTTCCAAACGTCGAGGAACCCACGACGTACAGCGGCATGCCTGTCTGCATTCCCAGAAGTCCTGGCACATAGAACAACGCAAAACAGAATAAAGCTCCCAAGAACAACCCGACAATTCCAGCCCACAGGCTGCCGTATTGGAGTGCGCCGGCCATTCCCGCCATGAACGGCACTGAAAGAAAAATTCCTGCGTACGACTGCGCGGTGTTCTTATACCAGGCTGTCCGGTTTTCAGCCGGATTCGGCGTCGCGGATTTTAAATACCCCGGTAGTGTCCCATTACCCATGGTTTTCCCTCCTTAATCTAAGATGAGCAGACTCCTTCCCTGATTGAATGCGATGGCCTGCTTATCAAATTCCTCCCGATTCCCCATAATTATATAAAAATATCTTTTTTGAGCAAGCAATAATTATTCCCATTCTTTTATACCTGAACCTGATTGAAAAGCATTACAAGGGCTGGCCTCATCATTCATAATGCGAGTTTTTCCAATACGATGTGCAATCAGTTGACATTTACTCTTCGTGTTGATTTTTCTTAATGTCCAGGAAAAATCTTTCCAGCGAACGTGGATTATTCACGAGTCGAGGCTGCTGTAGATGCGAGGCGTCGGTTCATGAAGCTGTGGTTTGCCACTGCGAATGGACCGCAACAAAGCAGATGCGGTAAGATCGGCTCGCCCGAAGGGGAAAAGATGTCGACATAGGATTATTTATTATCCTTAAAAGAATTTATGTATAGGAAGTCGGCCTATTTTATGAATAATTCAGGGTAATTGAGAGGAGGAAGGATGGGAAAGACTTGAAAAAAGCTGCTGAAAAAAAATCACATTTACACTTGACACGTATAATAACATACGTTATATTACATATGTTATATTTAAATTAAAATAAGCACTGGAGAGAAAAACCATGTCACCACCAAAAACAAAGTTCACCAAGGAAAGAATATACGAGGCCGCGTTTGTCCTCTTGAAGGAAAAGGGCTGGGCGCATGTCTCAGCTCGCAACATCGCTAAGCAGCTTGAAGCCTCGACCATGCCCATATACTCCACTGTGGATTCAATGGAAGAAATCGACAAGGAATGTCAATCGCGCACCTTAAAAGCCATGCAAGAGTACCAGCTCGAGCAATACACAGATAATCCCTTCCTCAACTCGGCCATAGGTTATATCCTTTTCGCTCGGGATCTCCCTCATCTCTTCAGGTTTCTCTACTTCGAGCGGCCCGAGCCGATTTCCAGGAAGGAGCTGAAGGAGTTGAAAAAGCGGCTTCCCAAAGAACTGCGTGACCTGGCTCTTGATTATTTCAGGAAGATTACGCCTAAAGAACTCAACGATGTGGCTCTCCTGAGCTGGATTTTCACCCATGGACTGGCTGTCCTCCTCTACAGCGGCGTTCTCACCAACATCTCTAACAAAGAAATCGTCAGCGTTCTCGAAAAGGCAGGGAATGCCTTTTTCGCCCTGGAGAACATAAAAAAAAAAGAGTCCAGGATAAAATAAGCAGGAGGTCCCGATGAAGCTCAAAACGATTTTGCGCGTTGTTGGCCAGTGGATTGGGCTCTCCGTAATCATGCTCCTCCTTTGGATGATCTGCATGGGAATCATGACCTCATTGTTCATGGGAGACACGGATTCATCTTCTGAAGCATCCGCGGGTTTTCTGCTGGCCATGGCGGCTGTCTGCCTCGTCAACAGCGCTGTAATCATCTATCTCATTCTTCGCTCCCGATGGCACGGAATCAAACTCGTTGTTTTCGTGGCGCTCGTGCACTATGTCGTCCAATTTTTCATGGGTGGAGTCGAAGCGATCCTGTTTCAAGCAAGCCTGAAGATTCCCCCCAGATTAGTCTTTGCCCAGCTCATCAGCGGAGTCATTCTCGCCTTTCTCTTCGCCCTTATAGCCGTGCTCATCCTGGGCAGGATGAAACCGCCGAAAGAAGCTCCGGAAACGCCGAATACACGGCTCATCATGCCCAAGGGTGAATTCTTGCTAAAATTTCTTGTTCTCAGCCTTATCGTCTACCCGCTGTTGTATTTCCTGTTCGGTTATTTCGTGGCCTGGCAGTTTCCGGTTGTCCGGGAATTCTATTCTGGCTCTTCCGCTCTTCCTCCGTTCTTTCAATTCATCCAAAATCTTCTCAACACCAATTCAACCCTGGTATTCTGGCAGATGGCAAGAGGAGCTGTCTGGGTTCTGGTCGCCCTTCCGGTTATCCGAATGATGAAAGGTTCAGCCTGGGAAACAGCGGTTACGCTGGGCCTTATCTTTGCTCTGGTCATGAACTCCCAGCACATCGTCCCGAATCCCTACATGCCCGGAACGGTGCGTCTCGTCCACTTTATCGAAACCACCAGCTCCAATTTTCTGTGGGGAATGCTCATCGTCTGGCTGCTGCACCGTCCGCATATAAAGCTGGCCAAATTTGTCAAAAGCGAAACCTAAAATCCGGATAAAACCAGAAAAAGAGAGGCAGATGGATTGAAGAGGCAGAATCTCTATCCTAAAAATTCACTGCTAATAGACGTTTAAGAGTGAAAAAATCAGGCGATTCCCAGCTTGTACTTCAAGGCGTTGAGTGTGTTTCTCATAAGCATGGTGATGGTCATGGGCCCGACACCGCCCGGGACGGGCGTGATCCACCCGGCTATTTCTTGGGCGGCGTCAAAATCCACATCTCCTTTCAGAATCGCTATCTCCCTGCCGGTTTTCTTGCTGATCTTGGTCCCGATCCTGTTGACGCCGACATCAATGACGCAGGAACCGGGTTTAATCCATTCCGGCTTGACTAAACCCTGGACTCCGGCGGCCACGATCAAGATATCCGCCCGTCTGCAGTGAGACGCCATGTCCTTGGTCCGGGTATGAATCACGGTCACCGTGGCATTGGCGTACTTCTGCTTCTGGAGCAACATGATGGCAATCGGCTTGCCTACGATGTTCGAGCGGCCGACCACAACGACCTCGGCTCCCTCTGTTTTCACACCGGCCCGTTTGATCATCTCCTGAATTCCCGCAGGCGTGGAGGGAGGAAACTTCACCTCAGATCCACCGATGACAAGCCTTCCCATGTTCACTGGATGAAACCCATCCACGTCCTTGTCCGGGTCGATGGCATTGATCACCTTCTTTTCGTTGATGTGTTTGGGGAGGGGGAGCTGGACCAGGACGCCGTGGACTGTGTCATCTTTGTTGTATTTATCCACCAGAGCTAACAATTCCTCTTCGGTGATGGTTTCGGGCTTGTTGACCTGGACTTCTTTGAAACCCAAACTGTTGGCTGTTCTGATCTTCCCAGTGACATAGGAGACCGAAGCCGGATCTTCTCCGACCAGAATGGTGACCAGCCCGGGAACGACACCATGCTCTTCTTTTATTTTATCTACCTCGGCCTTGATCTCAGTCAGAATCTCCTCTCGAATCTCTTTTCCTTTGATCAGTTTGGCTGTCATTTGACTCTCCCTTCTTTAAACTAAATTAATCTCTCCTTGAAACATGCGGCCCATGAATTCTTCCGGCTTCACTCTTATCATCCTCACAGCCTCGAAGTCATTCCTGAACACCTGGCTACAGCACTGAAAAACTTCACAAATCCAACAAGATTCTTTCGAAGTGTGAATACCACAAATGACATCGTATTTCAAATCCATTTATCAAAGAAAGTGAATGGTTGAAAGTTTTAATATTTTCAATTGATAACGACTGGCTATTATGATATTGGATACGAATAAAGAAACGACTCAATCGCGATTTTTTAGGGAGGAACGCGATGAAAAGACGTCAATTCGTGCAGACCATTGGTCTGGGTGTGGCATCACTGGCTTTTCCCGGCTGTTTCGGTGGAAAGAAAACCTGGCCCAAAAAACCCAACATCCTGTTTATCATGAGTGACGACCATGCCTCCCATGCTATGAGCTGCTACGGAAGCCGGATCAATACGACACCGAATATCGATCGCATCGCGAATGAAGGGATCCGATTCGAGAGCTGCTTCTGCACCAACAGCATCTGCGCTCCCAGCCGGGCTGTTATCCTAACCGGAAAGCACAGTCATCTCAACGGTGTGCGGGATAACGCGCTGAGGTTTGACGGCACGCAGCAGACATTTCCCAAACTCCTCCAGCAGGCCGGGTACCAGACAGTCATGATCGGCAAGTGGCATCTCAAGAGCGACCCGATGTGTTTCGATTACTGGAATGTCCTTCCCGGGCAAGGACATTACTACAACCCGGACCTGATCGAGATGGGCGAGAGAAAACAGTATCCCGGTTATGTCACGGATATTGTCACGGATATCGCTCTTGATTTTCTCGAGAACCGGCGCGACAAGGCTAAGCCATTTATGATGATGCTTCACCACAAAGCCCCTCATCGCAACTGGCAGCCGGCTCCACGCCACCTGACTAAATATGACAAAGTGAAATTCCCTGAGCCGGATACACTATTTGACGATTATTCAACCCGCTCCGCCGCCGCATCCGAGCAGGAGATGACTCTCCGGGACCACATGCGGAACGAGTATGACCTGAAAATGGGACCTCCACCTGGACGTCTGAACGATGAACAGAAAGCAGCCTGGGAAGCCGCGTACGGGCCAAAAAGGGAATCCTTCAAGCGGGAAAGACCGGAAGGCGAAGAGCTGGTCCGCTGGAAATACAAGAGGTACATGGAGGACTATCTGGGGTGTATTGCAGCCGTGGATGAAAACATCGGCCGTGTCCTGGACTATCTGGACAAATCCGGTCTGGCGGAAAACACGATCGTTCTCTACACCTCAGACCAGGGCTTCTACCTGGGCGATCACGGCTGGTATGATAAGCGGTTCATGTATGAGGAATCCCTGCGCATGCCGCTTGTGGCCCGTTTTCCTGGCGCCATCAAGTCTGGATCTGTGAATGACGAGCTGGTCTCTAACCTCGACTTCGCACCCACCTTCCTCGATCTTGCTGGCGTGGATACTCCAGAGGACATGCAGGGACGTTCTCTGGAAAAATTCTTGCAGGACCGAAAGGTCAAGGATTGGCGCCAATCCATTTACTATCATTACTACGAATACCCGGCTGTGCATATGGCCAAGCGGCATTACGGAGTCCGGACCAAGCACCATAAACTGATCCACTTCTACCATGACATTGATGCCTGGGAGCTGTATGACCTGGAAAAAGACCCTAAGGAATTAAACAACGTCTACGATAACCCGGACTATGCCGGTGTCGTTCAAGAATTGAAGACAGAGCTGAAACGCCTTCAGGTCCTCTATGGGGACTCGGATGAATTGGCCCAAAAGTTCATTCAGGAAGATCTCGAGAGACACAAAAAAAGAAAGTAAGGGGTCGCATCTCAACATTCGACATTTTTTATCTTAAAAATTTTATCAAGAGCCAAGGCTGCACTTTATCTGACAACTAATTGGACATAAAAAAGGAGAAATGTCGAATGTTGAGATGCGACCCCATTAATGCGACCCCATTAATTCTCTTTAGAGGAAAGATACAGGAATAGAATAAATCCCCCCAGACAGATCCCGAAAATCAGGATCATCGTGATTAGAGCCTCAATCGTCATTTTTATCCAGATAAAGCTTTTTAGTGATGAGCTTGTTAAATACTATGAAAACGCCAAGGGCGGCAGCCCACTGGAAGATCACGGTTCCGATCGAAGTCTTTGAAAATATATTCCACCAGTTTCCAGGGCTCGTTGAATAGCTGTCCCAGAACCACCAGGCCAGCATGGCAATTATCTGGATGGGCAAGAAAAAAGTCACCAGAAAATCAAACCACCGGCCCAATCTGATTTTGTGTTCAGGCCGGGTAATGATCTCTTCACGGATTTTTCTCGGCCCAACCTTGAGCACAAGAACGAGAAAGAACGAACCGCTCACCACCAATCCCATCGCCCACACCCAGTCCTGGTTGTTGAAAAAACCCATGCTCAGAGCAGAAGGAAGTCCCAGAGCAAAACAGCTGATCCCCACGATGATCACCGCCTTTTTCCGCGTGAGTCCGGTATCCATGAAGATTCTTGAAATCAGCTCCAACTGAGAAATGAGCGAAGAAAAGGCCGCAAAGCAGAGGGCCAGAAAGAAAAGTGCTAAAAAGAAGTTCCCGGATGGGATTTTGGAAAACAGGATGGGAATCCATTTGAAGGTCAATCCTTCGTTTCCCTGTGCCATGATATCCAGCACTTTTTGCTGAGCTAAATTTTGGCCGGCGAAAAATGAAAAAACCGTGGGAATCACGGCTGCAGCAGCCAGGAGTGAGGCCATGTTGTTGCCGAATCCCAGTGTGGCCGTGGTCAGCAGCGGATTTTCTTTCTTCCGGGAGTAAACTCCCAAGGTCAGCATCAGGCCCCAACCTGCCCCAGTGGACCAGGCTGCCTGGCTCAAGGCGTTCAGCCAGACCTTGATGTTCCCCAATTGAGAGAGATTCGGAGAGAACAAGAAGTTTAAACCCTGCACCGCACCGGGAAGAGTGAGTGACCGTCCCACAGCGATCAGAAGGAGCACAAACAGAGATGGAATAAGAATCTTGTTCGCTCTCTCTATTCCCTTGACAACTCCAAAATAAATGATTGAACAGCCGATGAAAACAGCTAGGAAATGGAAGCCTACCGGTTCCCAGGAAGAAGAGAAAGTCTCCCAGTACTGGATCGGCTCCTTCCGGATCAATCCTTGAAAACACGTGGCGAATAGGTATTTAATGCACCACCCTGTAACGACCGTGTAATAGAAAGTGATCGCGGCTGTTACAAAAGCCACGAACGTCCCCATCCAGGCATATTTTCGTCCCATCATTTTCCCAAACGAACCGATAACGCCCATTCTTATCTTTTTGCCCAGAGCCAGTTCCACGGTTAAAAGAGGAATGGCCCAGATGAAGAGAAACACAATCCAGGCAATCATGAAAGCTCCGCCGCCGTACTGAGAGGCAATACGCGGGAAACGCCAGAGGTTTCCCGTGCCGATGGCCATACCGATGCCGGCAAAGATGATCCCCCAGCGAGAAAATGTTTCGCTTTTTCTCATGACAAGAACATCACTTTACCTGTTGTTATTTTTCGTGTCAATACGTAATTGGGAACATTTCCTGCAGGGATACTCTTTTTATGAATTTGCATATACGACCTATGAGGAAAGAAAGGGTGTTCCTCTCGGGAACGTGCCTCAGATGGAAAAATACGATTGTAACTTTTGCGTTTTTTTATTAACTTAGTCCTACTGCTGTTTCGTCAAAGTCCAGGATTGTATTTCATTATGATTCAGGATTGAAAGCTTCTCGACCAATGGAAAAAAATTAATTGATAGAAGAGAAATAATCTTAGTCTTCACATTTTTGCTCAATATGGTCGACAATTCTTTGGCATTCGGAGGTAATCAATGAATAAAAAAATTCTGATCTCTATGAACATCATACTCCTGTTTTTATTCACACCGCCCCTCATCGCGGGAACCTGGTTTGAAAAATCCGACCATGCGGAGAGGCGAGCCAGATTAATGGAAAAGACATCAGATGGAGTAACAATCATCCTCGGTGCGACAACTCCCGTATCGGACAAACAGTTCTTGCAAAACAGCGATTTCTTCTATTTCACCGGAGTGGAGATTCCGAACGCTGTCCTGGTCATGGATGGGATGAGAAAAGAGAGCACTCTTTTTTTCACGATCAGTGAAAGAGAAGCCCGGGGAGAGGGCATCTCTCTTGAACTTGTGCGCCAACCTGTAGAAGTGACTGGGATAGAGAGAGTGTTGCCGATCGAACGGCTGTCATCCACTCTATCTAGGCTGAGTCTGCAGACCGATGTTTTTTACACGATGTTCAGGCCCGAGGAGCTGAGCCGGGAGAACACCAATGAAAAATTTCGCGCCCTCCAGAATACAATGACTATGAATATGTGGGATGGAAGGCTGACACGTGAGCTCCAATTTTTGAAGCGATTGAAGGAAAAATTTCCCCATATCACGGTCAAAGACTGCTCTCCTCTGGTCTGGGACCTTCGAAAAATAAAGTCGCCGGCAGAGATCGAGCTCTTGCGTCAAGCGGCCCAAATCGGAGTCAAGGCCCACATCGAATTAATAAAAGCCACACGCCCAGGAGTCTCTGAAAAAGAACTGGCAGCCCTGTTCGAGTACGTCTGTAAAAAGGAAAAAGCCCAGGAACTGGCCTTTTACGTCATCCTGATGTCCGGCCCCAACCATGCTTTCGGCCACTATCATAAACATGACAGAATACTGAAGAGTGGGGATTTCATCATCCTGGATGCCGGACCTGAATACGGATACTACAATGCGGATATCTCCTCCACTTTTCCGGCCAACGGGAAGTTTTCACCGGAGCAGAAGAAAATCTATGAAATGTCCTACGGCATCCGCAAAACCTGTCTGGACAATTACCGGCCGGGCATCACGTTCAGGGACTTGGGGAAGAAAGTAAGGGAATTCCTTGTAAAAAATGGTTATGATCCGGAAGACCGTAAATTCAGGGGCCTGATCCGGTATGGCGGCTACAACCATTCTATCGGACTGGCCACTCATGACCCTATGGGAACCTTTGCCGGTCCGGATGAAGTCCTGCGTCCGGGATTTGTCTTTGCCTGCGACATCAACATCCCCTATCCTGACCAAGAAATGGGAATCCGGCTTGAGGATACAGTAGTGATCAAAGAAAACGGCTATGAGAATCTTTCACACGGAATTCCCAGGACACTGGCTGAGATAGAAGCTTTAATGAAAAAGAAATAACCTGGATTATTCATAAAAAATGCCGCCATCATATGGTATGAATAATTCAGGATAATTTTATGCCAGGAGCTACATCATGAAAAAACGGATTTCGACTTTATTAATCCTGCTTTCTCTGTCTTTTTTTCTGAACGCCCAAAAGATCGATGTCTACAAAAGACCACTCCAGACCGAGAGGAGCCGGGATTTTGACGCCAAGCATTACAGGATTTCTCTGATTTTCGACCTGGATAAAAAATACTTCGAGGGAGAAAACCAGATCACTCTATCTCCCTTAAGAGATGATTTCAGAGAATGCCGGCTGGACGCTGAGGAGCTGGCTGTCACGGCTGTCTTCGACTCCATGAACAATCCCCTAAAATTCAAACAGGAGGCTAAACAAATCATCGTTACTTTCTCGAAAACTTATGGGTACGGTGAGACAGTGACTTTCACTGTCCAATACCATGCCACCGACCCGAAGGCGGGCCTTTTCTTTGACGAAGAAAGCCCCGCCCATCCCCGGATGGTTTCAACCGTCTCCTGGCCGGAAAACGCTCACCACTGGTTTCCCTGCTATGACTACCCCCATGACAAGGTGACCAATGAGATGATAATCACCGTCAAGGATAAATACAAGGTTCTCTCCAACGGAAAGCTGGTCAGCGTCAAAGAGGATAAGAAGAATGGGACGAAAACCTATCACTGGTCGCAGGATCTTCCCCACTCCACCTATCTCTTCATGCTGGCTATCGGACCGTTCGCGGTCATCGAAGATTCTCTCGGATCCCTTCCCGTCACCTACTGGGTCTATGAAAAGGACGTGGAAGATGCGGAATGGATCTTCAAAAAAACCCCTGACATGATTGACTACTTCAACAAACTGTTCGGCTATGAATACCCCTGGGCCCAGTATGCGCAGGTCACATCTCCTCGAATGGGAGGCGGCGCAGAGAATACATCAGCGACTCTTCTCGGCCAGGGAGTTATCCATGACAAACGGGCCGAACAGGATTTCTCCTGGCAAAGAGTCATCGCCCATGAAATCGCTCACCAATGGTGGGGAGACCTGATCACCCTGCGGACCTGGTCTGAAACCTGGATGAACGAAAGCTTTGGCACGTACTGCGATTACCTCTGGACGCGGCATGATAAAGGAGAAGATGAAGGCGCGTATACGCTCCTGGGTAAAAAGAACCAGTATCTAAGAGAAGCCCATACAAGATACATTCGCCCGATCGTTTTCGACAGGTACAACCGTCCGCATGACAATTTTGACAGTCACACCTATCCGAAAGGCGCATGCGTTCTCCACATGCTCCGCTTTATCCTGGGAGACAAACCTTTTTTCAGAACCCTCAAACACTTCCTGCACAAACACGAGTTTCAGGCTGTCGATACCCATGATTTGATGATTGCCGTGAAAGAAGTCACGGGACAGAACCTGGACTGGTTTTTCGAGCAGTATATATTCCAACCAGGGCATCCGGTTTTCGATATCAGGTATACCTGGGACAGGAAAAGTCAAAAACTCCTGTTGAAAGTCGTTCAAACTCAAGATACATCCCAGGGGATACCGGTTTACGCGACTCCGGTGATTATCGGAATTACCACAGCAGAAAAGAAAATATCCAAAAAAGTATGGATAAAACAGAGAGAACAGGTTTTCGAATTCCCGGTCAATACAAAACCGCTCTTGGTCCGGTTTGATGAAGGAAATTATATCTTGAAGGAATGGACATTCGAAAAAAGTCTGGACGAACTCCTCTATCAGCTCCAAAACGACGATGTTATCGGGAGGGGCTGGGCAGCCTCTGAACTCGCCAAATTTGGGGATGATTCCTGGGCCCTAAACGGCTTAATCGACAGGGCTCAAAATGACGGATTTTGGGCTGTCAGACGAAGCGCTGTCGAAACACTCGGAAGGCTCAAAAAGAGGGAGCATATAGACCTGTTCAAAGAGAAATGCAAAGACCCAAAATCAAGCGTCAGAGTGGCCGCCTTAGGAATTCTCGGGGATTATGAAGAGGCGGAATTGACCTCGTTTTTTGTGAAGCGCTTCAAAGAAGATGACAGCTACCTTGCTCAAGCCGAAGCATTGAGAGCCATCGGGAAATGTGGTGATCATTCTCAGCTTTCCTTTCTGAAAAAAGCTGCACAGATGAAATCTCCAAGGAATGTGATACAAAGAGCCGCGGATTGGGCGATTAAAAAGATTGGGAACGTTCCCCACCTCCAGGATTCAGCGCCCATTGGGTGAGGGTGAAGGTGAACACGAGTTGTCAGGTTACGGTCTACCTCGTCTATACTTGAATGAAGCCTGTGTGCGGGAATCTATTTGAAAAGCTCTAAACTCATGTTCTCTTGTTTGTAACGGGCCTTGATTCTCTCGTCATAGTTTTTTTTCATTCTCTCCAGATGGAATTCCACTACGGTCGGGTCCTCAGGAATTCCTCCTTGATCCCCGGTGTCTTCTATCCAGGCATCCAGAATCTGCCGCAACTCGATCAATTTCTCTTTAAGAATTCCCTTCTGGATACAGCCGTACTTAGATTTCCTCGCTTCATTTCATGTTTCTGATGATGGCCATGGATGTGTCGTGCATCACTTTCATCATATTCGACATCATCTGCATGAGTTGAGCTTGCTTATTCATCGCATCCTGAAGTTTCATCATATCGAGTTGTGACATATCCGACATCTCTTGAAGCTCTTTAATCTCCTGTCTCAGGTTTTTATCGATTTCGTTCAGGGAATAGAACATGACCACATCCAATTGCTTCTGAGAGACGCCAGGGAAATCCTTCCGAGCCTTTTTTAACGCAGCTTGATGGAATTCAGCAAATTTCATCCGCTTCATATCTCCGTATAGAGACTTCGCCAGCCTATTCAACTTGTTTTTCGTCTGAGGAATCAGGTTCTGCTCTATTCGAACGTGCTGACTTTTTATGGAAGGATCCAGCGGGGGAAGCGTCCGAAGAGTTGGAGTTCGTTTTTTCGACATAGTCCTCATTGTCTTTGGAGGATCTATAATCTGGAACACCTTGCTCCTGGCGACTGAAGTCCCGTCAACCGTTTTCAGCCGGACTTCATATTTCCCGGCAGGAATATCTTGCGGAACGGTCCATTTGTACTGCCCATTATTGGGAGTTCTTTTGACAATTAGCCGAGTGAAACGACGGTTCTCAGGAGACATAATCGAAATCTCCACGTGAGACGGCATTCTTCCTGGTCTCGTCCACTGGATCGTGTATGTCTTTCCTTTCATCCACTTTGAAGCGGGATTCGGCTGGGACAAAGTGACATTCTGCGAAAAGACAAATCCTATGAGTATAAAGACAGCCAAAAAAGTGAAAATTAGTTTTTTCATCTAAATATCTCCTTCAGCCTACCATCACCAGCCGCAGGTCCATGACGTTTGTATGAGTAGGGCCAGTGATTATCAAATCTCCGAGAGGTTTAAAAAAATGATAGGAGTCATTTTCCCGGAGAAAATATTCAGCGTCCATTCCCTTCTTTTTCGCCCGGCTGACCGTCGAGCCGTCAGCGATGGCTCCAGCCGCATCGGTCGGGCCATCCGTCCCATCCGTGCCGGCGCTCAGGATAACAACATTCTCCAGGCCGTCAATATCTATGACTGCGGCCAGGACAAATTCCTGATTCCGCCCACCGAGCCCTTTCCCGCGAATGGTGACTGTGGTTTCGCCTCCAGAGATGATGCAGGCCGGTCGGGGAACTGGATTCCCGGTATGGAGTATCTCTTTAGCGACAGCCGCATGAACTCTCGCCGCCTCTTTAGTTTCTCCCTCCACGAAGGTGGAGAGAATCATAGTGTTATACCCGAGTTCTTCAGCCTTTCGCTGTGCAGCCTGAACGGCTAAGATATTGCTGGCGATGATCATATTCTGTGTCCGTTGAAAAGCCGGGTCACCGGCTTTGGGCGTTTCTTCGACCTCTCCTCTGGCACCTTTCTCGAGGAGCTCGACCACTGAAGCAGGTATTTTCTCCCGCATTTGATATTTCTCAAGAACTTTCAAGCAGTCATCGAACGTGCTATCATCCGGGACTGTGGGGCCTGAAGCGATGGTATCCAGGTCATCTCCGATAACATCAGACAACATCAACGAAATCAGTGTGGACGGATGGGCCAGTTTCGCCAGCCTCCCCCCTTTGACTCGAGAGAGGTGTTTCCGTACGGCGTTGATTTCATGGATGCAGGCTCCGACTTCCAGGAGGTATTTGGTTACCTCCTGTTTTTCTTCTAGAGTCAGGCCTTCAGCCGGATAAGGGAGAAGCGCGGATCCTCCTCCAGATATCAGAAAAAGCACAAGGTCGTTTTTTTCTGTCTTCTTCAGGAGTTGAATGATTTCCTCTGTTCCATGGAAACCCGCCTCATCAGGCACAGGATGTCCGGCTTCATTCACTTTTATCTTGTTTAGAGGAAAGATGTGGCCGTACTTGACATTGACCACGCCTCCCTTTATCCGTTTTCCGAGAAGTTCCTCGACAGCCTGGGCCATGGCGGCTGAGGCTTTGCCTGTTCCGATGACATAAATCCCTTCGTATTCCGCAAGATTATAAGTCTGGCCTCCGACAGTTAGCCTGTCATCCTGGAGTGTGACACGTTTTTTGATCGCATGGATAGGGTTGACCGCTTCTAAGCCTGCCCGGAATATGACCCCTGCATCTTTCCTTAACTGAGATATTTTCATTGTTTTTTAAGGTGCGAGGAAATCCGAGTCAAGAGCAAAAGACAGTTTTTTGTTGGCTTGTAACGTTCCCCAACCATTCCATTCTCTCCCGGGTCTCCTGTTTAAAGACTTATAGCACAGCTGAAATCCTCAGTCAAAAACAAAAAAACCATAGACTCCCAGTCCAAAGCCAAGTATCATTCTCCATATACTCTATCTAAGGAGTCCAAATTGAAACATCTTCTTTGCTTGATCACAGTCTTTTTCATTCTAGCCCCTCTCCTCGCATCCGCTCAGAAATATGCGGAGGGAAAGATAAAAGTGGTTATTGTGAAAAACCGCTCCGAAGGTCCCGAAGTGATGGAAAAGGGAGGACTGTTAAAAATGCTTTCAGAGCTGGGATGTGAAGTTTCGAAAGTCTCTACTGTCAAACTGACTCCTGAAGAAGATAAGCAGTACGGCGATTGGAACAGGGCCGCTCTGGAAAATCGCCACCTGGGAAAACTCATCGCTGAAAACGGTAAAGACGAATATTTCACGATCGGGCTTCTGACGAACTGCACGGATCTGCTGGGTATGCTGGCCGGCCTTCAGCATTTGGGACCGGCGAAGAGTTCTCAAAAATCCGACTCCAGGAGCCTTCAATCCACAGGGCTTGCCGGTAGAAAACCACTGCGCGTCGGTCTAGTCTGGATCGATGCTCATGCGGATTTCAACACTCCGGAAACAACACTCAGCGGGATGCTCGGAGGCATGCCAGTGGCGATTGCTTCCGGCATGTGTCTGACCCGGTTGCGGTTGAAAGCGGGCCTGGATCCGGCTCTCCCCACAAAATACATCGTTATGGCCGGCTTAAGGGATGTTGA